>SVKN01000002.1 GCA_015068445.1 Oscillospiraceae bacterium
CCATCTTCTTGGCGCTCTTGATGTTGTTGGCCAGACCGTCCTCCACGAGCTTCTTCATGACGAAGGGCTTGAACAGCTCGAGCGCCATCTCCTTGGGCAAGCCGCACTGATAGATCTTCAGCTCGGGGCCGACGACGATGACGGAACGGCCGGAGTAGTCGACGCGCTTGCCCAGCAGGTTCTGACGGAAGCGGCCCTGCTTGCCCTTGAGCATGTCGGACAGGGACTTCAGCGGGCGGTTGTTGGGGCCGGTGACGGGGCGGCCGCGGCGGCCGTTGTCGATCAGGGCGTCGACGGCCTCCTGCAGCATGCGCTTCTCGTTGCGCACGATGATATCGGGAGCGCCCAGCTCCAGCAGCCTCTTGAGGCGGTTATTGCGGTTGATGACCCTTCTGTACAGGTCGTTCAGGTCGGAGGTGGCAAAGCGGCCGCCGTCCAGCTGGACCATGGGGCGCAGCTCGGGCGGGATGACGGGGACGACGTCCATGATCATCCACTCGGGGCGGTTACCGGAGGCGCGGAAGGCCTCAACGACCTCGAGACGCTTGGTGATGCGGGCGCGCTTCTGACCGGAAGCGTCCTTGAGCTCCTCGCGCAGCTCCTCGCTGAGCTCGTCGAGGTCGATCTCCTCCAGCAGCTTCTTGATGGCCTCGGCGCCCATCTCAGCCTTGAAGTCATCCTCGTACTTCTCGCGCATGTCCTGATACTCGCGCTCGGTGAGGGCCTGCTTCTTCTTCAGCGGCGTGCCCTCGCCGGGATCGGTGACGATATAGGAGGCGAAGTACAGCACCTTCTCCAGCAGGCGGGGCGACATATCGAGGATGAGACCCATGCGGGAGGGGATGCCCTTGAAATACCAGATATGGGAAACGGGCGCGGCCAGCTCGATGTGGCCCATGCGCTCGCGGCGGACCTTGGCCTTGGTGACCTCGACGCCGCAGCGGTCGCAGATCTTGCCCTTGAAACGAACCTTTTTATACTTGCCGCAGGCGCACTCCCAGTCCTTCGTGGGGCCAAAGATGCGCTCGCAGAACAGACCGTCGCGCTCGGGCTTCAGGGTGCGGTAGTTGATGGTCTCCGGCTTCTTGACCTCGCCGTAGGACCACTGCCTGATCATATCGGGAGAGGCCAGGCCGATCTTGATCGCTTCAAATGTCATATAAGCCATGTTTATATCTCCCTTCCTTTACTCTTCCGGATACGTGTCGTCCTCGAAGGAGCCCTCTTCATAGACGAGCTCGTCGCCCATGATGTCGCTGGCGATGTCGCTGACGCTCTCGTCGTCGCTGACCGGCTCGCCCTTCTCATCCTGGATGGCGTAGCCGGCGCTGGCGAACTCCTGCTCGGAGGCGTAGTCGGCGTGATCGTTGTCGCGGACGGTATGCTCGTAATCCTCGTCGTCCTCGTCGTCGATGAGGGTGATCTCTTCGTTGTCCTTGCCCAGGACGCGGATGTCGAGGCCCAGAGACTGCAGCTCCTTGACCAGGACCTTGAAGGACTCAGGCACGCCGGGCTTCGGCACGTTGTAGCCCTTGACGATGGACTCGTAGGTCTTGACGCGGCCCACGATATCGTCGGACTTGACGGTCAGGATCTCCTGCAGGGTGTAGGCGGCGCCGTAAGCCTCCAGGGCCCAGACCTCCATCTCGCCGAAGCGCTGGCCGCCGAACTGCGCCTTGCCGCCCAGAGGCTGCTGGGTGACCAGGGAGTACGGGCCGGTGGAACGGGCGTGGATCTTATCGTCGACCAGATGGTGCAGCTTGAGGTAGTACATATAGCCGACGGTGACCGGGTTGTCGAAGGGCTCGCCGGTGCGTCCGTCGTAGAGGATGGTCTTGCCGTCGGGACGCAGGCCCGCCTGCTCCAGCAGCTGGTGGATGTCCTCTTCCTTGGCGCCGTCGAAGACGGGAGTGGCGACCTTGATGCCCAGCGCCTTGGCGGCGTAGCCCAGGTGGACCTCAAGGACCTGGCCGATGTTCATACGGGAGGGAACGCCCAGGGGGTTCAGCACGATGTCGAGGGGCTGACCGCTGGGCAGGAAGGGCATATCCTCCTGCGGCAGGATGCGGGAGACGACGCCCTTGTTGCCGTGACGGCCGGCCATCTTGTCGCCCACGGAGATCTTTCTCTTCTGGGCGATGTAGCAGCGCACGACCATGTTGACGCCGGGGCTCAGCTCGTCGCCGTTCTGGCGGGTGAAGACCTTGACGTCCACGATGGTGCCGGACTCGCCGTGGGGCACGCGCAGGGAGGTGTCGCGGACCTCGCGGGCCTTCTCGCCGAAGATGGCGCGCAGCAGGCGCTCCTCAGCCGTCAGCTCGGTCTCGCCCTTGGGCGTGACCTTGCCCACGAGGATGTCGCCGGCACGGACCTCGGCGCCCACGCGGATGATGCCGCGCTCGTCCAGATCGCGGAGGGCTTCCTCGCCGACGTTGGGGATGTCGCGGGTGATCTCCTCGGGACCCAGCTTGGTGTCGCGGGCCTCGGTCTCATACTCCTCGATGTGGACGGAGGTGTAGATATCTTCCTTGACGAGGCGCTCGTTCAGCAGGACGGCGTCCTCGTAGTTGTAGCCTTCCCAGTTCATGAAGCCGATCAGGGCGTTCTTGCCCAGGGAGATCTCGCCGTCGGAGGTAGAGGGACCGTCGGCGATGACGTCGCCCTCGGCCACGCGGTCGCCCACGTTGACGACGGGGCGCTGGTTGACGCAGGTGCCCTGGTTGGAGCGCATGAACTTGATCAGCTTGTGGGTCTTTTCGCCCAGCGTGTCGTAGCGGATCGTCACCTCGTCGGCGGAGACGCGGGTGACGACGCCGTCGCCGATGGCCAGAGGCACAGTGCCGGAGTCCACGGCGGCCTTGTACTCGATGCCGGTGGCGACGATGGGGGCCTCGGTCTTCAGCAGAGGCACGGCCTGGCGCTGCATGTTGGAGCCCATCAGCGCGCGGTTGGCGTCGTCGTTCTCAAGGAACGGGATCATGGCCGTGGCCACGGAGACCATCATCTTGGGCGAGACGTCGATCAGATCCACCTGCGAGCGGTCGACCTCGATGATCTCCTCGCGGCGGCGGCAGGTGACGCGCTCGGCCTTGATGCAGTGGTTCTCGTCCAGCGGCTCGTTGGCCTGGGCGATAGTGTATTCATCCTCGACGTCGGCGGTCATGTAGCGGACCTCGTCGGTGACGCGGCCGGTGGCCTTGTCGATGATGCGGTAGGGGGCTTCGATGAAGCCGTAGTCATTGATGCGGGCATAGGTGGCCAGATAGGAGATCAGGCCGATATTGGGACCTTCGGGGGTCTCGATGGGGCACAGACGGCCGTAGTGGCTGTAGTGGACGTCGCGGACCTCGAAGTTGGCGCGGTCTCTCGACAGACCGCCGGGGCCCAGGGCCGACATGCGGCGCTTGTGCGTCAGCTCGGCCAGCGGGTTCGTCTGATCCATGAACTGGCTCAGGGGCGAGGAGCCGAAGAACTCCTTGATGGCCGCGGTGACGGGGCGGATGTTGATCAGGGACTGGGGGGTGACGATGTCCAGATCCTGGATGGTCATGCGCTCGCGGATGACGCGCTCCATGCGGCTGAAGCCGATGCGGAACTGGTTCTGCAGCAGCTCGCCCACGGAACGGAGGCGGCGGTTGCCCAGATGGTCGATATCGTCGAAGGTGCCCACGCCGTGGGCCAGGCACAGCAGATAGTTGATGGAGGCGAGGATATCGTCGGGGATGATGTGGTTGGGGGTCAGCTCGGCCAGCTGCTCGCGGATGGCGTCCAGCAGCTCTTCACCCTCGTACTTGTCCATCAGCTCGCGCAGGACGCTGAAGCGCACGCGCTCCTGAACGCCCAGCTTCTTCTCGTCGCACGCGACGAAGTCGCTGAGGCGGACCATGCCGTTGGAGAAGACCTTGACTTCCCTGCCCTCCACGTCGACCCAGGCTTCGTTGACGCCGCGGCGCTCGATCTGCTCGGCCTGCTCGCGGGTCAGGGGTTGACCGGGAACGGCCAGCACCTCGCCGGTCATGGGATCGGCCACGGGGCGGGTCAGCGCGCGGCCGGCGATACGTTTGGAGATGGCCATCTTCTTGTTGAACTTATAGCGGCCGACCGCGGACAGGTCGTAGCGCTTGGGATCGAAGAAGAGGTTGTTGATCAGCGTCTTGGCGCTGTCCACCGTGGGAGGCTCGCCGGGGCGCAGCTTCTTGTAGATCTCGATCAGAGCCTCGTTGGGCGTCTTGACCGAGGCGTCCTTCTCGATGGTGGCCAGGATGCGCTCGTCCTCGCCGAACAGCTCCTTGATCTCGGCGTCGGTGCCCACGCCGATGGCGCGGATCAGGGACGTGACGGGCAGCTTGCGGTTCTTGTCGATGCGGACATAGAAGACGTCGTTGACGTCGGTCTCATATTCCAGCCAGGCGCCGCGGTACGGGATGACGGTGCACTGGAGAGAGGGCTTTTCGGGGCGGTCGTGGTTGAGGTTGTAATACATGCCGGGGGAGCGGACGATCTGGGAGACGACCACGCGCTCGGCGCCGTTGATGATAAAGGTGCCGCTGTCGGTCATGAGCTGGAAATCGCCCATGAAGATCTCCTGCTCCTTGATCTCATCGGTCTCCCTGTTGCGCAGACGCATGCGCACCTTCAGGGGGGCGGCGTAGGTGGCGTCCCTCTCCTTGCACTCGGTGACCGAGTACTTCGGCTTGTTCTCGAGGGTGTAGTCCAGGAAGGTCAGTTCAAGGTTGCCGGTGTAGTCGGTGATGGCTCCGACGTCCTTGAAGACCTCCCGCAGGCCCTCCTCGAGGAACCATTTGTAGGACTTCTTCTGGACTTCGATCAGGTTGGGCATCTCGAGGACCTCGTCGATCCTGGAGAAGCTCTTGCGGACTTTTCTTCCGCAGCGGATGTCCTTCATAGTCAGCTTCACTCCTTCATAGTCTCGTCAACATGACGGCGCGCCCGTTGTATGGCGAGCGATCGATACGCCGGGGTGCGTTGTATCTTTCGCTCTTATTTCGGCTTTTTGACTTGCAAAGCGCCGAAAGATTTGGTACAGTATTTTTGTGATATGGTACAGGCTGGATACGTATCGATGCAGTTTAGTATTATATCACTTTTTTTATAATCGGTCAATGCTGATTTTGTTAGTTTTTGGTGAGCAGAACGGCCGGCTGTTGGCTAAATTGCCCGCAGCCGGCCTTTTTCACAGGATCGGACGATATCACAGGGAGGGCATGACATGAAGGTCATCGACGTATACGAGCAGTATTTTGCGGCCGACGCCGTCGTCAGCGGCGTTGCCCGGAAGGGCGCCAAGGTGACGCTGACCGCCACCTCCGACGCCGGCGAGATCACCTATGAGGCGACGGTCACCCTCTTCCCCCACCGGGACGAGACCGACTTCGCCGTCAGCTATGACGCTTATGCCTCCGAGGTGCTGTATCACGGCAAGGGCCGCCGGTCGAAGAAGCGCGAGGCCGCGCTGACGGAGACGCTCTGGGAAGTGTTTGACCGTCTGGCCGCCTCCCTGGGCGGGACCATCGACCGCAGCGCTCCCCTGCGCGAGGCGCGTCACGGATAACGTTTTTCGCACGCAAAAGGCCCCCTCTTTCGAGGGGGCCTTTTTGAGTTGAAGCAGATTCTTACCAGATCTCGGGCTTCGCGTCGGGGGGCAGCGCGCCGGGATAGGTCTCGCCGTCCAGCTCCTCCAGCCAGGTCTCGTGAGCCTTCTTGACCAGCTCGGGATCGGTGAGGAAGTCATAGGCCGTGGCGGCCATGACCTTGGCGGCGAACATGCAGCCCTTGTGGGCGACGGGGCCCTTGCCCTGGGCGACGACCTGCCAGGCGTGGCCCGGGGTGCCGGTGGCCAGCGTCACGGCGTTGAACTGGCCCGTGGGAACGACCCAGCTGACGTCGCCGACGTCGGTGGAGCCCTTACCGCCGCCTCTGGGGGTGACCAGGCAGTCCCACAGCGGCTCGTCGGCCATCTTGGAGCCTTCCTTGCCGAAGAGGTTCTTGGCCATGGTCTTCAGGTTCATGGCGTCCAGATCGGTGATGACCTCATGGAACTTCTGGGCGTAAGCCTTCTCCTCGTCGGTGTAGCCGATGGGCAGCAGCTCTTCCATATGTTTGCGGATCTGCTCGCTGACGGTGGGATCGGCGTGATAGTCGGAGTACGCGGCCACCTGACGGATATCGACGGTGGTGCCGGTGATCAGGGCGGCGCCGCGGGCGCAGTCGCTGACGCGCTCGAAGAGCTCCTTGACCTGGGTGACCTTGGGGGCGCGGATGGCGTAGAGCACCTGCGCCTCGGCCTGCACGACGTTGGGGGCCGTGCCGCCGGTGTTGATGATGGCGTAATGGATGCGGGCCTCGTCGATCATATGCTCGCGCATATAGTTGACGCCCACGTCCATGATCTCCACGGCGTCAAGCGCGCTGCGGCCCAGATGGGGAGCGCCGGCGGCGTGGGAGGCCTTGCCGTGGAAGGTATAGAAGACGCGGAAGTTTGCCAGGGAGCCGGACTGGGTGACGCTGTTGATGGAGCCGGGATGCCAGGTGATGGCGATGTCACAGTCGTTGAAGCAGCCCTCGCGGACCAGGAACGCCTTGCCGCCGGCGTTCTCCTCGGCGGGGCAGCCGTAGTAGCGGATGGTGCCGGGCAGGCCCTTTTCCACCATGTAATCCTTCACGGCCACCGTGGCGGCCATGGAGGCCGTGCCCAGCAGGTTGTGGCCGCAGCCGTGGCCCTCGCCGCCCGCGATGATGGGGGTGTGGACGGGGTTGTCGGCTTCCTGGGACAGACCGCTCAGCGAGTCGAACTCGCCCAGCAGCGCGATGACGGGCTTGCCGCTGCCGTACTCGGCGACGAACGCGGTGTCCTCACCGCCGATGCCTCTGGTGACCTTGAAGCCAAGGGACTCCATATAGTCGGCCTGCAGCTTGGAGGACTTGAACTCCTGGAATCTGGGCTCGGCAAAGCCCCAGATCTGATCGGAGATGTCCAGCGTCTGCGGCTGCCGCTTCTCCAGCAGAGCAGCCAGATCCTGTACGTAACTCATAGGTGTTTCCCTCCTTGTTGATTTAGAGCATAAAATTGCTTTCATCCAGATTATACACACATGCGGAGCATTTATCAAGAGTTTATCGGCAGATTGGACAAAAAAGAGCCTCTCGCACGGAGAGGCTCTTTGACTCAGTACAGCTTCATCAGGTCGCGGATATCATGGATGGACTTCTTGGGGTCTTCGGCGCGGCCGAAGCCGTAGGCGGCGAAGAGGAAGGGGACGTTCGCCTCTTTTGCGGCGCGCTGGTCGCCGACGGTGTCGCCGACGTAGACGGTCTCATCCCAGCCGTTGCGCTCCATGACGAGGCGGATGTTCTGCCCCTTGGTCAGGCCCGTGGTCTCGGCGTCCTCGTGGTCGGCGAAGTACTTCTCCAACCCGTGATAGCTGAGGAACGCCTCGATGTAGCCCTTCTGGCAGTTGCTGACGATGTACAGCGGGTACTTCTTCGACAGGTGATCGAGGGTCTCCTCCAGCCCGTCGAACAGGACGCCGCCGACCTTTGCGACGTGGGCGATCTCCACCTCGGTCAGGTGGGCGAAGACCTCCATGGCGCGCTCCTGTGTCAGATACGGGAACAACGTGGTGGCGATGCCCAGCGGAGGCAGGCCCATGACGCCCTTGATCTCCTCGTCAGAGGGGCGGCGAACGTCGGGGATGTCCTCGCAGGCCCGCTTCCAAGAGTCGCTGACGGCCTGCAGGCTGTTCCACAGTGTGCCGTCCAGGTCGAAGCCGATGGCGAACTTACTCATGGTCTTCCTCGATGATGCGAGCGTTTTTGCGGCTCTCGACGGAGGCCTGCAGGATGGCCAGCGCCTCGTCGTAGGTCAGCGTCTGCTGCTCGCCGGTCTGCATGTTCTTGAGGCTGACCTTCTGCGCGGCGATCTCGTCATCGCCGAAAATGGCGGCATAGGGGGCCTTGAGCTTGTCGGCGTAGGCCATCTTTGCCTTGAACTTGCGGCCCTCGTAGTAGATCTGCGTCCGCAGGCCCTGCTCGCGCATCTGACGGGCGAAGGCGATGGGGGCCGACAGGTCGTCGCTCATGGGCAGGACCAGCAGGTCCACGGCCGAGGGCGCGCCGGCGGCGCTGATGTATTTCTTGTCGTCCAGCACGAAGAACAGGCGCGTCAGGCCGATGGAGATGCCCACGCCGGGGAGCTTCTTGTTGGTGTAGTACCCGGCCAGATCGTCATAGCGGCCGCCGGAGCAGACGGAACCGATCTCGGGGTGGTCGAGGAGCGTCGTCTCGTAGACGGTGCCCGTGTAGTAATCGAGGCCGCGGGCGATGGTCAGGTCGATGCCGAAGTTCTCCCGGGGCACGCCGAAGTCGCCCAGATAGCGCACGACCTCGCCCAGCTCCCGGACACCCCGATCGAACAGCTCGTTCCGGCCCTCGTACTCCTTCAGACCCTCCAGGATCTCCTCGGGCTCGCCGGTGCGGGAAATGAAGCCCGCGATCATCTGCTGATCCTTTTCCGAGACGCCCATCTCGCTGAGCTCGGCCATGACCTTTTCGAGGCCGATCTTGTCCAGCTTGTCGATGACGCGCAGGATGTCCATGGGCTCCAGCTCGCAGTCCAGCATGTTGAAGAAGCCGGAGAGGACCTTGCGGTTGTTGACCTTGATCTTGAAGCGGGTCAGACCCATTTTGACGAAGGTATTGTAGATGATCGAGGGGATCTCCGCCTCGTTCTTGATGTCCAGCTCGCCGTCGCCGATGATGTCGATGTCGGCCTGGTAGAACTCGCGGTAGCGGCCGCGCTGGGGGCGTTCGCCGCGGTAGACCTTGCCGATCTGGTAGCGGCGGAAGGGGAACGACAGGCTGCCGTAGTTCATGGCCACGTATTTGGCCAGCGGCACCGTCAGGTCAAAGCGCATGGACAGATCCGTGTCGCCCTTGGTGAAGCGGTAGATCTGCTTTTCCGTGTCGCCGCCGCCCTTGGCCAGCAGGACCTCGGAGGCCTCCAACACGGGGGTGTCCAGAGGGTAGAAGCCGTAGCTGCCGTAGACCTCACGGAGAGTCTGCATCATGGATTCCATCTGCAGCTGCCGGTCGGGCAGCAGCTCCATAAAGCCCGCCAGCGTCCGGGGCTTGATCATGTTGCTCATCGTATGTCACCTCATAGAGTCAGATTCGATAGTTACAGTCATTATAAAGCATGTTGCGCCCCGGGGCAAGTGTTTTTCCGTTTGCAAGGGCGGCCGGGTGTGATATAATAGGGCCATAGCAATCAAAAGCAAAGGAGGAACGGTATGCTGGATGAAAAGACGCTGACGGCGGAGGTCGCCGCCCTGGAGCAGGAGGTCGTCGGGCACCGCCGGGCGGTGCACCGGATGGCGGAGCTCAGCGGACATGAGGTGAACACGAGCGCCTACGTGAAGCAGACGCTGGAGGCTCTGGGCATCCCCGTGCGGACCATGGAGGGCACGGGACTGCTGGGTATTCTTGATACAGGCAGGCCCGGGCCGCACATCGGCCTGCGCGCCGACATGGACGCCCTGCCCCTGCCGGAGGACGTCTGCAACCTCAGTCGGGAGCGCGTCGTCCGCTCCGACACGCCGGACAAGACCTGCCACGCCTGCGGCCACGACGCGCATGTGGCCATGCTGCTGGGCGCTGCGAAGCTGCTGACGGCCCATAAGGACGACCTGTGCGGCATCATCTATTTCGCCTTCGAGTCCGGCGAGGAAAACGGCGCGGGCATCGCGCCCATGCTCAAGACGCTGGACGACTATCAGATCGACACGTTCTGGGCGATCCACGTGCTGTCTGCCCTGCCCTCCGGGACCATCTGTGTCAGCGCGGGCCCGCGCATGGCGGGCGCGGCGATCATCAGCCTCGACTTCATCGGCCGTGGCGGCCACGGCTCGCGGCCCGACCTGTCGATCAACCCCGTTTTCTGCGCCGCCAACTATCTGGTCAACCTGGCCGTGGCGTTCCAGAACCAGATCGACGCCAACGAGACTGTGACGCTGGGCGTCACGTCGATCCAGGGCGGCGAGGCCGCCAACGTCTTCCCCGACAGCGCGAAGGTCCTCGGCTCCATCCGCTTCTTCAACCGCGATGAGGGCGCGAAGGCCGCGGGCATCCTCAAGGAGGTGGCGACGGACACGGCCAAGTACCTCAACTGCCGCGTCGAGTTCGATCCCCGCATGGAGCGCGTGGGCAATCCGCTGGTCAACGACGGCTATTATGCCGGGCTGATCGGCGAGCGGCTGCAGACGGTCCTGGGCGAGGGTCACGTGGTGAAGGCCGAGCCCTGGTACGCGTCCGAGTCCTTCGGCTATTACCTGATGCGCTCGCCGGGCGTCATGGCCCATCTGGGCATCAGAAACGAGGCGCTGGGCACCGGCGCGGAGCATCACAACTCCCGCTTCGACGTGGACGAAAGCGTGCTGACCACGGGCGTCCGCGCCACCGTGGAGTACGTTCTGACCGTGATCGAAAAGGGCGTCAAGCCCGCGAATGCATAAAGGAGGCTTATCATGAAATACCTGAATCAGCTGGACTATCCGCACATGCTGTACAAGACCGGCCGCAAGCTGGACTACGACTATTATCTGGCCAACAAGGAGCGGCTGGATCAGACGGACTTCCACGCCCGCTTCGAGTTCAAGCCGGGCATGGAGCCCCTGGCCTCCAACGCCACCGTGGCAAGGGCGGGCTGCGGTCTGTGCTGCGCCGTCATGGCCGCCGACCGTCTGAGCCCCGAGAGCGACTTCTCGCTGGTGGACGCGCTGGAGCTGTCCTACGCCTGCGGCGCGGACTACGGCATCGGCACCGAGTACGACAAGTACGCCCCCGCCTACGCCGAGAAGATGGGCTACGACTGGAAGGGCACCAACGACCTGACTGAGGTGGACAGCTGGCTGCGGAACGGCGGCGTCGCCGTCGCCAAGGTGGGCGGCGACCGCAAGGACGGTCATATCGGCCTGTTCACCCACGGCTGGCACTACATCATCCTCATCTGGAAGCGCGAGGACGGCAAGTACGCGATCCTCGACCCCTCCCAGACCCCCACGAAGTACGACGAGGAGGGCCGCAAGGGCCTCGTCGAGGTGGACGGCAAGCTGATCTACGCCGCCCCCGAGCTGCTGGCCGAGGAGACGAAGCTCTTCGACCCGGGGTTCTATCTGTTCAGGAGAAAGTAAAGGAACGTTCCAACGCATACGAAACCGCAGGAGCCGCGAGGCCCCTGCGGTTTTTTGCGCGCTCTCCCCTGCCATGATGCTTAGCTGAACCGGCTCTTTTGACATCGACTCATCCCCGGTCAAACGATCTGCGCAGGCGGAAAGGACCCTCGACAGGCTCGGGATGACAGACCTGGAAGCCGTGCGCGTTTTACGACAGCTCCCGATAGCATGAAAAAAGGACCGCCGAAGCGGTCCTTTTTATTCTTATTGACTTAGGCTTCCGGCTCGAACTGGTCCTTGCCGACGCCGCAGAGCTCGCAGGCAAAATCCTCGGGGAGGTCTTCCCACTTCGTGCCCTTTTCCTCTTCGTCGTAGACCCAGCCGCAGACCTGGCATACGTATTTCATTGGTGTGTCCTCCGTTGTGCTTTCTTATTTGCCGAAGTAACGATCCAGCAGGCCCTTCAGAGCCTTGCCGTGACGGGCCTCGTCGCGGGCCATCTCGTGGACGGTGTCATGGATGGCGTCCAGACCCAGCTCCTTGGCCTTCTTGGCCAGAGCGGTCTTGCCGGCGGTGGCGCCGTTCTCGGCGTCGACGCGCATCTGCAGGTTCTTCTTGGTGGAGTCGGTGACGACCTCGCCCAGCAGCTCGGCGAACTTGGCGGCATGCTCGGCCTCCTCATAGGCGGCCTTCTCCCAGTACAGACCGATCTCGGGATAGCCCTCGCGGAACGCGACGCGCGCCATGGCCAGATACATACCAACCTCGCTGCACTCGCCCGTGAAGTTCTCTCTCAGGCCCTGGACGATCTCGGGATCAACGCCCTGCGCGACGCCGACCACATGCTCGGCAGCCCAGCTCATCTCCTCGTCCTGCTTTTTGAACTTGGAAGCGGGAGCCTTGCAGATGGGACATGCCTCGGGGGGCTCGTTGCCTTCGTGGACGTAACCGCAGATGCTGCAAACATACTTACTCATGGGAATCTCCTCCGTTTTCAATAATAGTGGGTTGCATAAAGTCGCTTACTTTTATTGCATAAAGCTTCTCGCGAAGCTCCTTGCTGATCTCGGAAAAAACCTGATGGAACCGGCAGCCGGTCTTGTCGATGACGCGGGTGCAGTCAAAATCGTCGCTGAGACAGTGGTTGATCTCCAGCGGGCCGTCGATGCACTCGATGACCGCGCCCAGGGAGACGTCCCGCGGCTCGACGGAAAGCTCGTAGCCGCCGCTGGAGCCCTTGTAGGAGGCGACGAGGCCGCCGGAGGCCAGCTTGCGCAGGATCTTCAGCGCGAAGCGCTGGGAGACGCCGGAGCGCTCGGAGATCTCGCGGGCGGGCAGCATCTTCCCCGCAGACGCGAGGACATACACGATGCGGACCGCATAATCGGCTTCATGTGTGATCCTCAATGGTACGTCCTCCTTTCATCTACGGTTTTAGTATACTTTATCCCGCTGCAAAAGTCAATCAAAAGCCATTGCTAACCTGTTAAATAATTTGCGGGGCAGGTTGAAGCCTGCCCCGCATCAACTGTAACAAAGGCAGTTTTTATTTGAACGTGTCAGCGCTTCTTAACAAATCTGCTTTTTTGGCGGACATGCGCCGCCAAAAAAACACCTTAATAGCGAGCAAGGCGAGCGCTCGCGCCGACCAACTGAGGCGAAGCCGAAGACGATAAGCGCGAGTGACCTCGGAGGAAGGCCCAGCGGAGCGGTCTTCCTCCGAAGCGTGTCGCTCTACCGACACGCATTTGCGGGGCAGGTTGAAGCCTGCCCCGCGACTTTATAGTGTTTAGCGATACAGCATGTTGAACACCAGCTTGAAGGTGCCGGTGGTCTGGGCGCGGTTCTGGGGACCGAAGCCGTACAGGACGACCTCGCCCTCGCCCTTCTTGCAGGTGACGACGCAGGCCTGGCCGGCGATGAGCTTCTCGCCCACCAGCAGACCGGAGCGCAGGACCTTCGTATCGGCGAAGCGCATGGCGACCTTGTAGTCGTCGGCGTGGAAGGTGTCGGTGATGGCGAAGACCGGGCCGTTCCAGTGGAAGATCAGGGTCTTGTCGGGCATGCCCCAGCAGACCTGCTGGGTCTTGTCGACGACGGTGCGCAGCGTGGAGCCGTGGTCGTTGAACTGCAGCGTGGGAACGCCGCCGACGATGTTCTTGACGCCGAGCTCCAGATACTTGATGGCGAAGTCGGAGGCGTAGTTGAAGGCCAGCACGCGGCCGCCCTTCTCGGCGAACTCCTTGATCTTCTTCGCGCCATCGGGGCCGATGCCGCTGCAGTATTCCTCAGGCTGCGGGCCGACCCACTGCATCATCATCTTCGTGCGCGGATCGTTGGCGTACTTGGGGCCGAGGATGAAGCCTTCGCCGTCGCTGGGCAGGATCAGGACGTCGAAGCCCTCCAGGCCGTTCTGGATATCCTTGTCGTGGACGGTGGTGTACTCGAAGCAGCTGTTCTCAAGGATCAGGCGGGTCCAGCCCTCGTCGGCGTTGCCGGTGTAGTAGCGCTGGTACATGGCGACCTTCAGCGGCTTGACCTCGGTCATCTTGTCGAAGGCCTTGTCCACCAGGCGATGGATCGTCGGGGCCTTCTCGAGGATCGCGGCGATCTTGTCCTCGTCGCCCTCCACGTAGAAGTCATGCCACGGGCAGGTGTCGATGCGGTAGACCTTGAAGCCTTCCTTCAGCAGCAGGTTGACGGTCTTGAAGGCGCTGTTCTCCTTGGCGCTGATGACCACGTGGCTGCCCTTCTGGACGGCGGGCGCCCACGGGCACTCCATGCCCTGGACGATCTCGAAGGAGCCCTCGAACTTCTGGCCCGCGGGATGGCGGCGACGTTCATGAACTCGGTGATGGTGTCGGTGGCGCAGTCATAGGCGGTGTAGGCGCCGGTGTTGTCCTTGGACCACTGGTTGTCGGGATAATGGGTCTCGCCCAGCAGGTTCTTGATCAGGCCCATCTTGGGCTGTGCCAGGAACACGACGTAGGTGCCGGCGGGATAGGTGACGCAGTCGACGGTGAAGGGAGCGGTGGCCTTCTTGACCTCGATATTCTGCTGGCGCAGGATGCGGATCAGATGAACGACCTCGCCCTTATCGTGCTGATCGGCGGGGATGATGTACGCGAAATCGGGATCCTCGCAGCCGCGCTTCGTCTGGTTCAGGGCCTTCTGGGCCATGTTCTTCAGGATGGCCTCGCGGTTCTTGGCCATGGTGTCCAGCAGGGCGTAGGCCGTGACGTACTGACGGTCAACGATGTCCTTCAGACGCCACCAGCCGCCGGGCCAGGGGCTGGGGAAGTTGGTCTGGGCCTCGTACTCCGGCTGGACCAGATCGCCGTCGCCCTTGAGCTGGGACGGATCGATGTATTTCGGGGTGGCCAGCTTGGCGGAGGCGGACTCGGTCAGCATGCCGGGGATGTTGTGGCTGTTGACGATCCAGTGGTAGCCGTAATGGCCCCAGGACGGATACTGGGAGCCGGAGGTGCAGCCGTCCAGGCCCTCGGAATCAAGCTGATAGGCCATATTGGCGCCGTACCAGTTCAGTTCGCGCCAGACCAGGGGATCGACGTACTGACGCAGGGGGTTTTTGTACGGGGCGATGTAGATGCGCGCGCCGTAGCTGCCCATGTGATGGTGGTCCTGATAGGACTGGGGCATCCACTCGTGGAAGATGACCTCGCCCATGTAGCGGGACTCGATGATGTTCCAGGCCATGGCGTCGCGATTGTTGTCGTGGCCGGTGTATTTGTGGTACAGCATGGGGTAGTTGCTGCCCTCGAAGGGCGTGCCCTTGGTCTTGTAATACCAGTCGGTGACCATGATCTGGCCGTCGGGGTTGACGCAGGGCAGCATGACGAACACGACCTTGTCCAGGATGTTCAGCGTCGTTTCGTCGTTCTTCTGGCACAGGTCATAGGCCAGATTGACGGCCATCTGGGTGCCGCCGATCTCGGTGGCGTGCATGCTCATGCTCTGCACGGAGACGGCCTTGCCCTTCTTGACCAGGGCGTCGATCTCCTCCTGAGACAGGCCGCGGGGATCGGCCAGGGTCATGCTGGTCTGACGGATCTCTTCCAGATTGGCGTAGTTCTCAGGCGACGTGATGATCACCTTGAGGAACGGATTGCCCATGGTGCTGGGGCCCATGTCGGAGACGTGGATGCGGTCGCTTTCCTTCTCAAGCTGATAGAAGTACTCTACGATCTTGTCCCACCGCGCCATTTCGCAGTCGTCGCCGGGGGTGAACCCGAAGAATTCCACAGGTTTTGTGATTTTGCTCATAATTACCCTCCTTTTGGTATAAATACTTGGTCAATGTGATTGTATCACCGAATCGCCGCTTCGTCAAGGTAAAGCCGATACATTTGACAATTTGCGCGCGGCAGAGTATATTTTAATATGGTATAGAATACAACGAGGAGGACCTATGAGAGAGCAAAACAAGCACGGTGTGTTCGCCACCTTCTGGCAGTACACCCACGGTCTCAAACGGTACTTTTTTCTGGCGCTGCTGACCACCTTCGGCAGCATCCTGTTCAGCTTCCTGACGCCGCAGATCATCCGCCTGACCGTCGATTCGGTCATCGGCGACGAGCCCTTCGACCTGCCCCGGCTCTTCGCGGGGCTGCCGGAGCAGCTGGGCGGACGGGAGAATCTGCGGCAGCATCTGGTGGTCATCGGCATCGCCATTCTTTTATGCACGCTGATCGAGGGCGTGTGCACGCTGTGCTCCCGCCTGCTGATGAGCCACGGCACGGAGAGCTACGTCAAGCGCCTGCGCGACTCGATCTTCCGCCACATCCAGCATCTCCCCTTCCGCTGGCACACCCGCAACCGCACGGGCGACATCATCCAGCGCTGCTCGGCCGACATGGACGTGATCCGCAACTTCGTCGCCAATCAGCTGCTGGAGGTCATCCGCATCACGCTGCTGATCGGCACGGCCCTGTGGCTGATGGCGTCGATGAACGTCCGGCTGACGCTTGTCGCCGCGGCGTTCATCCCGCTGGTGGCCTGGTATTCGGGCTTCTTCTTCAAGCGGCTGTCCCGGAAGTTCCGCGTGGCCGACGAGGCCGAGGGCGAGCTGACCGTGACGGTGCAGGAGAACCTGACGGGCGTGCGCGTGGTGCGCGCCTTCGGGCAGGAGCAGCAGGAGCTGGACAAGTTCGACCGCTGGAACGGCGAGCACTACAGGCTCTGGGTCGATATGGGCATCCTGATGGGCTCCTACTGGGGCATCGGCGAGTTCGTCACAGCGTTCCAGGTGATGACGATCATCGCCGTGGGGTCGTATCTGGCCTACCGCGGGCAGCTGACCTTCGGCGAGTTCCTGGCCTTCGTCAGCTACAACCGCACGCTGGCCTTCCCCCTGCGCAGGCTGGGGCGCATTTTGTCCGACATGAGCAAGACGAAGGTCTCGGCCGAGCGCCTGGCGGAGATCTATCACGCGGAGGAGGAGCATGACGGTCCCGAGGCGCAGAAGCCCGTCATCCGCGGCGAGATCGATTTCGACCGCGTCACCTTCGCCTACGACGGCGCGAACGTCCTGGAGGACGTGTCGTTCCATATCCCCGCGGGCAGCACCTTCGGCATCCTGGGCAACACGGGCTCAGGCAAGAGCACGCTGTCGTACCTTCTGGACCGGCTGTACGACCTGGAGCCGGGCTGCGGCGCGATCTCGGTGGACGGGACCGACGTGCGCGACATCGACCGCACGGTGCTGCGGCAGGCCATCGGCGTGACGCTGCAGGAGCCGTTCCTCTTTTCCAAGACGATCGCGGAGAACATCGCCGCGGCGACGCCCGGCGCGTCCATGGAGGACATCCGCCGCGCGGCGGCCATCGCCGACGTGGATGACAACATCACCGAGTTCCCCTCCGGCTACGACACGATCGTGGGCGAGCGCGGCGTGACGCTGTCCGGCGGCCAGAAGCAGCGCGTGGCCATCGCGCGCACGCTGATGCGGCGCTGTCCCATCATGATCTTCGACGACTCCATGTCCGCCGTGGACCTGTCCACCGACGCCCACATCCGCCGGGCGCTGAAAACGGAAACGGGCGGCGCGACGGTCATCCTGATCTCGCACCGCATCAACACCCTCATAGACTGCGACAACATCCTCGTGCTGGAGAACGGCCGCGTGGCCGAATCCGGCACCCACCGGGAGCTGATCGCCAGAGAGGGCGGCATCTACCGGCGCACCTACGACCTGCAGAGTGCCGCGTCGCTGGGAGAGGAGGTGCGCGCATGAGCGAGCGGAGAAACGATCCGGACGTCTCGAAGGGGTTCCATCTCGGCACCTGGCGCAAGCTGCTGCCCTACGTCTTCCCCTACCGCTATAAGCTGCTGGTGACGATCTGCCTGATGATCGTCACGGCCGTCATCGACGTGGCGCTGCCCCGCTTCCAGAGCTACGCCGTGGACCACTTCGTGGTGCCGCAGAGCATTGACGGGCTGCAGCCCTTCCTGCTCGTCTATCTGGCGGCCATCGCCGCCTCGGCCTGCATCACGATTCTGCTGACGCGCATCTCCATGAAGGTGGAGCTGGGCGTCAACCGCGACATGAAGCGCGCCAGCTTCCTGCGGCTGCAGCGGCTGGATCTGTCCTATTACAACACGACGGCCACTGGCTACATCCTCGCCCGCGTCATGAGCGATACGGAGCGCATCGGCGTGCTGATCGGCTGGTCGATCCAGGATTTCTTCTGGTCGCTGGCGTATATCCTGTTCGCCTTCGTATCCATGTTCATGGTCAACGTCCGGCTGACGCTGATCGTGCTGGCCATCGTGCCGCCCATCGCGCTCGTCACGGGCTTCTTCCAGAAGCGCATCCTCGCCGCCAACCGCGAGGTCCGCGCCATCAACTCCCAGATCACGGGCGCCTACAACGAGGGCATCACGGGCGCCAAGACGTCCAAGACCCTCGTGATCGAGGACCGGGTCAGCGACGATTTCGCCGATCTGACGGGCACCATGTACCGCGCCCAGTTCCGGGCGGCCAGGCTCAACGGCCTGTTCGTCCCCATCGTCACGGGTCTCAGCTCCCTGGCCGTGGCGCTGGTGCTGGTCCGCGGCGGCCTGATGGCCATGGAGAACGCCATCGAGTTCGGCACTCTATCGCTGTTCATCAGCTATTCGCTGGCGATCCTGGAGCCCATCCGCATGATGGCGCGGCTCTTCAACGAGCTGATCGCCGCCCAGGTCAACGTGGAGCGCGTCACGGGCCTCATCGACCATCCGCTGCTCATTCAGGACAGCCCGGCGGTCATTGAGAAATACGGCGACCTGTTCTCCCCCAAACGCGAAAACTGGGAGCCTATCAAGGGTCACATCGAGTTCAAGAACGTCTGGTTCAAATACCCCGACGGCGAGGAAAACGTGCTGGAGGACTTCTCCCTGGACGTCCCGGCGGGGACGAACGTGGCCATCGTGGGCGAGACCGGTGCGGGCAAGAGCACACTGGTCAATCTGGCCTGCCGGTTCTTCGAGCCGACGAAGGGGCAGATCCTCATCGACGGCGTCGATTACCGGGAGCGCAGCCAGCTCTGGCTCCACTCCTCCATCGGCTACGTGCTGCAGAGCCCCCATCTGTTCTCCGGCACGGTCCGGGACAACATCCGCTACGGCAATCCCGGCGCGACGGACGCTGACGTGGAGCGGGCGGCGAAGCTGGTGAGCGCCGACGTGGTGGCGGCCAAGCTGGAGCACGGCTACGACACCGACGTGGGCGAGGGCGGCGACCGGCTGTCCACAGGTGAAAAGCAGCTGATCTCCTTCGCCCGGGCCATCCTGCCCGACCCGCCGATCTTCGTGCTGGACGAGGCCACGTCCTCCATCGACACGGAGACCGAGCTGCTCATACAGCGCGCCATCTGGCATATCCTGGAGGGGCGGACCTCCTTCATCATCGCCCACCGCCTGTCGACCATCCGCACGGCCGACATCATTCTGATGGTGGAGGACGGCAAGATCGTCGAGCGCGGCACCCACGCGGAGCTCATGGAGCAGAACGGGCGCTACGCGCATCTGTATCACGAAATGGAGATCAAGGAACAAGAGGAAAGGACGGAATAGATCATGCGGCGAAAGGACAGAGAGGTCACGAGCCTCGACACGGTCCGGGAGATCCTGGACGGCGCAAAGGTCATGCATCTGGGCATGACGGAGGGCGGCGCGCCCTACGTGCTGCCGCTCAATTACGGGTACGAGCTGAAGGACGGCGCGCTGCGCTTCTTCTTCCACTCGGCCGGCGAGGGGCGCAAGGTGCGCATCCTGGAGGAGAACCCCGCGGTGTTCGCGGAGGTGGACTGCGAGCTGGGGCTCAAGGGAGAGGGCGACGACGCCTGCGTCTACGGCTACTACTTCGCCTCCGTCATGGGGCCGGGCAAAACGCGGCTGCTGACGGATGAGACCGAGAAAATGGACGCCCTGCGGGCGCTGATGCGTCAGCAGACCGGGCGTGACGGTTTCACCTTCCGCCCGGAGACGGTGGCGCGGGTGAAGGTATATGAGGTGAAGCTGGACAGCTTCACGGCGAAAATGAACCCGAAGCCGGGTCACGGAGGACAGTAAATGAAACGGGACGTCGTCATCATCGGCGCAGGCCCCGCGGGCATCTTCACCGCGCTGGAGCTGCTGCGCAGAGGCGGAAAGAAGAATATCACGCTGATCGAAAAGGGCCAGCCCGTGGAAAAGCGCCGCTGCCCCAAGGAGCAGACGGGCCGCTGCATGAACTGCAAGCCCTACTGCCATATCACCACGGGCTTTTCGGGCGCGGGCGCGTTTTCCGACGGCAAGCTGTCGCTGAGCCCCGAGGTGGGCGGCGACCTGCCGGAGCTGATCGGCTACAAGCAGACCGAGGAGCTGATCGACTACGCCGATTCCATCTATCTGGAGTTCGGCGCGGACACGAAGGTCGAGGGTCTGGGCAACGAGGACAAGATCAAGGAGATCCGCAAGCGCGCCATCCAGGCGGGCCTCAAGCTGGTGGACTGCCCCATCCGTCATCTGGGTACGGAGAAGGCGCAGGAGATCTATCTGGCCATCCAGAACTACCTGCAGGAGCAGGGCGTGGAGCTGATCTTCGGCTACAATTGCGACGATATCATCATGAAGGACGGCGTATGCCGCGGCGTGGTGTGTCACAAGGCCGTGGGCGGCGTCGAGCTGGCGGTGGAGGCCGACGAGACCGTCATCGCCTCGGGCCGCCGCGGGGCCGAGTGGCTGTCGGGCCTGTGCGAGAAGCACGACATCCTCCACCGCCCCGGCACCGTGGACATCGGCGTGCGCGTGGAGGTGCGCAACGAGGTCATGGAGGACGTCAACAACGTCCTGTACGAGTCGAAGCTCATCGGCTATCCCAAGCCCTTCAAGAACAAGGTGCGCACCTTCTGTCAGAACCCCGGCGGCTTCGTCAGTCAGGAGAATTACGACAACGATCTGGCCGTGGTCAACGGCCACAGCTACAAGGAGCGCAAGAGCGCCAACACGAACCTGTCGATCCTCTGCTCCCACAACTTCACCGAGCCCTTCAACCAGCCCATCGAGTACGCCCAGAAGGTGGGCGAGCTGACGAACATGCTGGGCGCGGGGCATATCCTCGTCCAGCGCTTCGGCGATATCCTGGACGGCAAGCGCACCTGGCAGAAGGAGCTGGACCGCTCCAACGTCAAGCCCACGCTGCCCGACGCCGTGGCCGGCGACATCACCTCGGCCATGCCCTACCGCACGATGGTCAATATCATCAACTTCATCCAGGCCGTGGAGCATGTGGTCCCCGGCTTCGCCTCCGTGGAGACGCTGCTGTACTCCCCCGAGCTCAAGTTCTACAGCAACAAGGTCAAGATGGACACGAGCCTCAACACCAGCATTCCCGGCCTCCACTGCCTCGGCGACTCCAGCGGCTGGACCCGCGGCCTCATGATGGCCAGCGTCATGGGCGTCCTCATGGGCAGGAAGCTGGCGGAGAAGAAGTAAAACTCAATGGCTATATAAAGAGACCGGTCGCCTGATTGGGCGGTCGGTCTCTTTTGCTTTAATAGAAATTCACAAAGTTATCGAAACCCATATCTTTTAACGAGTATCCTGCAGGATTCAGAACTCTAGTTTCAAACGAGGCGAGTTCGTTGCATATTAGCTTTTCCCATCTCTTAACATCCTTTATGTCCAGTTTACTGCTCATGTGTTGTATCGTATTCGTATCGACTTCAAACTTATATCCTTTTGCTCGCTGTTCGGTGCTTTCCTGACTGTTGTCCCAACGCACTGTTGCTGGTTCTATTTTGCAGCGACAGCGGGAGTTCCAGACGGTGGGCTTCCAGAAGGGCGCGGTCGCGGAGGATGGTATCAGCGGGGCCGTCGGCGACGATCCTGCCTCCGGACAGGAGGAGGACGCGGTCGCAGGCGTCGCGGATCATATCAAGGTCGTGCGAGGCGATCAGCTTCGTCTGGCGCAGCTCCCGGACGGCGTTGATGACGACGCGGCGGTTATAAGGATCCAGCGCGGAGGTGGGCTCGTCCATGAGGACGGCCTTCGGCTCCATAACGAGGATCGTCGCAATGGCCGCCATGCGCTTCTCGCCGCCGGATATTTTGTGATTATAACGGTTTTTGAGCTTCGTGAGCCCCAGGCGCTCCAGCACCGCGTCCGCTTTTCTCTCAGCCTCCTCACGGCTCAGGCCGTAGTTGAGCGGCGCGAATATCATGTCCTCGTACACCGTCGGCATGAACATCTGGTTGTCGGAGTTCTGCAGCACGAAGCCGAGGCTGCGGCGGACGGCAGCGAGGTTATTCTTCTCGACCTCCAGTCCGTCGACGGTCAGGCGTCCCTCGTGCGGCAGCAGCCCCAGCATCACCTTCATCAGCGTGGACTTCCCCGCGCCGTTGGCGCCGATCAGTCCGACGCTCTCCCCATCCCCGACAGATACGGTGATATCATTCAGGACGGGTTCGCCCGTTTCATAGGCAAAGGATACGTGTTCCATTTCGATCAACGTTCATCACCTCACGAACAGACTGCCCAGCAGCCGCGCAAGGTCGTACCGGCGCAGCAGCAGGAAAACGGCGACACAGCACAGGGCGTAGGCGGCGTCCTTCGGGACGCATGGTTTCGTTCCGGCATGGGGATACGCGCCGTGATAGCCCCGCAGCAGCATGGCGGCGTACAGTTCTTCAGCGCGGTCCATGCTGCGCAGCAGCAGTTGGCCGAGGAACGAGCCCCAGGCCGAAATATGGATGCCCTTCTGTCCGGGCGCCCGGAGACTGTAGGCGTCGGTCATGACAGCCGCTTCCTCCGCCAGCACGCCGACGTAGCGATATGTCAGCAGCAGGAGCGTCACCATCGTTTCCGGTACGCGGATGCGCCGCAAGGCGGCGCACAGAGCGTCGATAGGTGTGGTGGCCGCCAGCAGGAACGCTGCCGTGAGGCACAAGACGCCCTTAACCATCAGCGTGATCATCGAGATCATGCCGCCAGTCAGCGTCACCTCGCCCACGCGCAGCAACGGCGCACGATCGAAAAACGGATTCAGCAGCCCCACCGCCAGTACCAGCGGCAGCACGAGCCGCAGCTTGCGGAAGCAGGCGGAAACGGGGATCCCGCTGAGCTGAAACAGCAGGACGGGATAGAGCGCCATCGGCACGAGGGCCGTCAGGGCATTTTTGGGGAAGGAGACGACGGTGACGATGAACGTCACCGTGACGATCAGCTTGCACAGCGGGCACAGCCCATGCACGGGCGAGCGGCGCAAGGCCAGCTCGTCCATCTCATGCAGCTCCCGCAGGGACGCGCCGATCTGATCCATTCTTCTCTCCCCCCTTATCGCTCAGTGCTGTTTTGCGTTCTTTTTGCGGAAGAAGCCGCCCAGCATGCTGATCAGCACGGCGACGCCCGCAACGATGGCCGAGCCGACGAGGCCCGAGACCGTGGTGCCCGCGGCGCTTTCGCTGTCGGGGAAAGCGTAATCGGGCAGGAAGGACGTGGCCTCCTGAATGGAAGCTGCCGCATCCGCGATGCCGGATTTGACGCCGAAATCTTCCTCATCAAGGCCCATATTCTCCGCGTAGCCCGCCTCGGCGTTGCCGAACAGCGCCCATTCGAGGCCGTCGGGATTGGAGCTGGCCAGCAGGGACAGCCCGCCGCCCACGACGACGGCCAGCGCGGCAAGGATGGCGACAGTTGTTTTCAGCGTACGCTTGCCGTCGTGATGCTCCATATCCTCCACCTCGCGCAGCAGCTCGGGGCGGGACTCATAGACAAACACCAGCACGGCGGCAGTGATCAGGCCCTCCACGAGGCCGATGGCCAGATGGATCGGCTGCATCAGCGCCATAAACGCGCCGAAGGGCAGCTCCGTGATGCCGGAAAGGCTCGTCTCCAGCACGACGGAGAACGCGCCCAGCTGCAGCGTGACAACACAGCCGATGATCGACGCCAGGATGATCCGGGCGCGTATGGTCTTCCGCTGCTCCATGCCGGAAAACAGGTTGCTGTGAAGGATGGGCCGCCATATGAGGTAATACCCCACAAAGCAGCCGTAAAACGCCATGTTCCAGACGTTCGCGCCCAACGCCATCAGCCCACCGTCGGCAAAGAACAGGCACTGGATCGCAAGGATCGTGATCATGCTCAGGAACCCGGCTTGCGGGCCCAGAAGGGCGGACAGCATCATGCCGCCGCACAGATGGCCGGAGGAGCCGGTGCCGGGGATCGTGTAGTTGATCATCTGTCCGGCGAAGACGAGAGCGCTGGTGACCGCCATGACGGGCAGGCGTTTGACATCGTCGTCCATTTTCAGCTGCTTGAGGGAAACGGCCGCGGCTGCGCCGGAGGCCGCATACATCGTGACTGCCACCGCAGGTGACAGCAAGGCATCTGCCATATGCATAGGATTGCTCTCCTTTTCCGTGCGCAAAAAAGGCGCGCGTCTCTCTTCGGAGAAAACGCGCGCCTTCATAGCACACAATAAAAATAGAATCGTTCAAGGCGCTTCGGCGCCGATGCAGCTTCAGCTTGCGGTGGTATTATAGCTTTTTTGCGTCACTTTGTCAATACGTCAGCCCCTTGCGATCGTGGCGTCGACGAGGTGGCAGTAGAGGGTGCCGAGCTCCTCGTAGGTCTCGAAGGTGCCGGTGACGACGACCTCGGTGTCGTCCTTCGGGTAGAGGGAATCGTCCGCGAGGACGTATTCCAGGCCCTGGGAGCAGCAGGCGGTGGCATCCTGGATGATGACGGCGTAGTAGGTCTGCTTCGTCTCGTCCACGTAGACGGAGTAGCAGGGGCCGCCCATGCGCACGGTCTTGCCCACATAGTCCTCGGGGCTGACCATGATGTTGTTGACCTCGGCGTAGACCATGTTGGCGTTCATCTGCGTCAGGTCGAGGTCCACGTCATCGTCTGCGGACGCTTCGGGGAGCTGGTCGGCGGTCAGGCCGGTCTTTTCCTCCGGCTTCGCGTTTTCGGCGTTCAGCACGTCGGCGACGGTGGGCGTATTGGTACTGCTGGCCTTGGATGCGGCCGTTTCTCCGCTGCCGCAGGCGGTGAGCATAAGCACACAGAGGGTCAGCGCGAGGATGATGGTTCTTTTCATCGGATGAAACCTCCTGTTTTCAATTTATCCCAGAGGGCGAACAGCCCGAAGGCGGCGAGATCGACGGCCACGATGGTGGAGCCCACGGGCGTCGAGGTGACGATGGAGATCAGCAGCCCCAGCAGGGCGCAGATCACGGACAGAACGGCGGAGCAGATCGTCACGGAGCGGAAGCTCCGGAACACCCGCATGGCCGACAGCGCCGGGAAGATGACGAGGGCCGAGATCAGCAGCGACCCCACGAGATTCATGGCCAGCACGATGATGACCGCCGTCATCAGCGCGAGGATCATATTGTACGTCCCGGCGCTGACGCCGGTGGCGGAGGCGAAGTTCTCGTCAAACGTGACGGCGAACAGCTTGTTGTAAAGCAGCACGAAGGCGGCCAGCACCAGCGCGGACAAGACGATGCACAGATACACCTCCCCCTTCGTCAGCGTCAGGATCGACGTGGAGCCGAAAAGCGTGGTGCACACGTCGCCCGAGAGGTTGCCGCCGGGGGTGAAGATGTTCATCAGCAGGTAGCCGATGGCCAGCGCGCCCACGGACAGCATGGCCACGGCGGCGTCGCCGCTGAGCTTCGCCTTCTGCCCCGTGCGCAGCAGCAGCACGGCGCAGACCATGGTGATCAGCAGCGTCAGCGGCATTTCGTTGGTCATTTTCATCACGGACGCCACGGCCATGGCGCCGAAGGCCACGTGGGACAGGCCGTCGCCGATGAAGGAGAAGCGCTTGAGCACCAGCGACACGCCCAGCAGCGACGAGCACAGAGCGATCAGCACACCGACGATCAGCGCGTAGCGCACAAAGGGGAAGCCGAGGTAATAGATCAGTCTGTCGATCACGCCTGTTCCCCTCCCCTCTCCTCGCTGAGGAACAGCCGGCCCACGGCGCTTTTGACGTACTCGTCCCGGGGGCCGAAAAAGACGCTGTGGCCGATGTGCAGGATGTGGCTGGCCCGGCGCAGAGCGACGGCGATATCGTGGGAGATCATGATGATCGTGATGCCCTCCTTCTTGTTGAGGTCATCGATGAGGCGGTACATCTCCTCGGTGACGACGGGATCGAGACCGGACACCGGCTCGTCCAGCAGCAGGAGCTTCTGGGTGGCGCACAGCGCCCGGGCCAGCAGGACCCGCTGCTGCTGGCCGCCCGAAAGCTCCCGGTAGCAGCGGTCCTCCATGCCCTTGAGGCCCATCTTCTCGATGTTGCGGGCGGCCAGCGCCTTTTCCTCTTTATTGTAAAAGGGGCGGAAGCCACAGCGACCCTGACAGCCGGACAGGACGATCTCGCGGATCGAAGCGGGGAAATCCCGCTGGACAAGCGTCTGCTGGGGCAGGTAGCCGATCTCCCGCTGGGTGAGGCCGTCACCGGTCGTGATGCTGCCGCCCATGGGCGCGCGAAGGCCGAGGATCGTCTTCATCAGCGTGCTTTTGCCGGAGCCGTTTTCGCCGACGATGCACAGATAGTCCCCGGGGTCCACCTGAAAATTGAGACCCCGGAGGATGGTCTCGCCGTCATAGCCCAAGGCGAGATCACAACAGGTGATATAGGCCATACCGTTTCTCCTTACTTGAGCGCGTCTTTCAGCACGCGCAGGTTGTTTTCCATCACGGACAGATAGTCATCGTCGAGGCTGGTGGTGGACTGCATGGAGTCGAGCTCCAGCACCGCGGCGGTCTTGTCCGCCGTGTTTTCCACCACGGTCTGCGCCAGCTTGCCGTCACCGCCCTCCAGCTTCATGACGCAGCCGAGGCCCAGCGCGTCCACCTTGTTCGCCAGGAAGATGACGGTCTCAAAGGACGCCTCGCTCTCGGCGGAGCAGCCGACGAAGGCGGCGTAGTAATCGAGGCCGTAGTCGCCCGCGAGATAGAGGAACGGGAACCGGTCACCGAAGACGAGGGTGTCCTTCGTCCCGGCGGCCACGGCCGCGGCGTAGCGCCGATCCAGATCCGCCAGCTTTTCATCGTAGGCGGCGGCGTTTTTATTGTAGGTCTCCGCATGGTCGGGGTCGAGCTCGCAGAGCTCGTCCGCGATGGCGGCGACGAAGGTCCGGGCGTTCTTCAGCGACAGCCAGACGTGCTCGTCATACTCGTGCTCATGCTCTTCTTCGTCATGGTCCTCGTCATGGTCCTCGTCATCGTGATGGTGGTCCTCCGGCTCCATGCCCTCCTTGATCTCTTCCTCCCGGGCGTCGTCGCCCAGCAGGGCCAGCATATCAAGGGTGGCCATGTCCTTATTCTCAGCGGTCTTGAGGGCGTCCTCCACCCATTCGTCAGATTCGCCGCCCACGTAGAGGAACAGGTCTGCGCCGCCGACCTTGACGAGGTCGTCCACCGTAGGCTGGTAGCTGTGCAGATCGACGCCCTTGTCCAGAAGCAGCGTCAGTTCCACGTCGCCTGCCCGGTCGCCCAGCACCTGCCGGGTCCAGTCGTACAGCGGGAACGTGGTGGCGACGACCGAGAGCTTTGCGTCCGGCTGTGTATCGGACGCTGTGTTCCGGCCGCCGCAAGCGGTCAGCGTAAGGACCAGGGCGAGAGATAACGCCAGGGCCAGGATGTATTTTGTTTTCATTGTTTTTACTCCTTTGTTTGTCAAGCTAACAGAATTGGGCATAAAAAGATACAAGGGACGGCAAATGCCAAGCGGCCTGCCGGTGCGGCAGACCTGTCCCTTGTATCAGAAATGCGTCAATTCGAGAGCTTGACCCTCAGCGTCACCGGGGTGCAGCGTTCGGCGGCGGGCGCGGAAATACGCCCGTCACGCGCGGCGGCCGCGTTCATGCTCAGCGCGACGGCCGTCATACAGACGATGACCGTCAGCCCTCTGAGCGCGGCGGCGCACAGCGCCAGCACCCGGCAGGTGAAGCAGTCCTCACCCGTGCAGTCATGGTCGGCGTTATGGACGATAAAGCACGCCGAGCCAAGCAGGGCGAGGACCAGCGCGGCGGCTGTGAGCGCCGTCAGCAGACGTGTTTTGTTGTTCACGTTCGGTCCCTCCCTTCGGGTTCGTTTATGATTCCGCATGATACCACATTCATGCGAAAAAGTCAAATCGTCACTGCGGAACGGCCCAGTGATCCGGCGCGCTGCGGGCGGCCGGGCACAGGGGCGCGGACGCGCCGTCCAGCAGGAAGAGCTTCGCCTCCGTGTACGTCAGCCCGTCGGGGAGCCAGAGGCTGAGCCACTGCTCGCCGGCCGCCGTCACCTCTTCCTCATGGGTGTAAACGAGCCTGCCGCCGTTGTAAAAAGCGAACAGCGCCCTGATCGTACCGCTCTCGTTGTCGAGCTTTGCGTTGATGCTGCCGTTATAGTACCCGCGGCCCATGTCGGCGACATGGGTGCGCCGGAGGCCGTCGGAGAAATACGGGGCCAGGTGACTTGTGATCGTCTCGCCGTCGCGGACGTTGTCGAAGGTGTCCACCACCACGCCATCCCTGACGAGGGCGCAGATGCCGAAGCTCCGGGCGTCGCGGTAAGCGTCCGCCAGCAGCCAGTTGGCTCCCCTGCCCCAGCAGAAGGTCAGATGGCCCTCGGGGTCGCAGTATTCGGCGAACTGGCGGGTCGGCTCCTCGCCATAGTTGTTGGCGTCCAGGAGCAGGACCTCGACGCCCGGGTCGTTGAGCCAGTAGATGTCGGCCAGCGCCTGGGCGCACCGCATCGACAGTCCGCAGACGGGTGTGCCGTCGGGGTACATCTGGGTCTTGACGAAGACGAGCAACAGGAGCTTGTTCCGATAATCGTCCTGCGTGACCGTCCCGCCGTCCAGGGTGTTCACCGTGAACCGCAGCCGGTCACCCACACTGGCCGAGGCCGCCAAAGACAGCGGCGCCAGCATCAGGCAGAGCGACATAAGCAGACTCAGGCACTTTTTCATCCTTCTTCACACTCCATCATTTTGATCTCGCTTCCGTCCATATACCAGGCCGCGCCGTCGACGAAGACGGTCTCGGCGGGGAGGATGTCGCGCTTCTCCTGCTCCGGGTCGCTCATGCGCAATGCGCAGATCCCGCCGCCGGGACGGCGCAGGTAGACGGTGTCGCCCCAGACGTAGACAAGGCGGTCGTCGCCGAGGTTTTCAAAAACCATCAGCTGGCGCACCTCGCCGGAGCTGTCGGCCGCGGAAAGGGAAAACTGGTTGTCCAGCACGCGGCTGCGCTCCTGCCGGGAGGCGACGAACACCTTGTCCCCCACGCGCACGGCGGCGCCGTAGGCGCCCAGCGAGACGCTGCCGCCGCTTTTGAGATCGACGCGGCGCAGGGTGTTGCCGCCGTCGTTTTCACTGTAATAGCAATACCGGTCCGTGACAAGGACGATGGCGTCCGGCAGGCTCGCCAGCTCGCTGCGCTCGGAGCCAAAGAGCATCTGACGGTAGAGCTTGCCGTCCTCGGCGGAGATAAAATAGACCCAGCCGCTGCGGATGGCAAAGCTCCCGGCCACCTCCCCGGGCAGGATGACGACGGCCCCGCCGCCGTCCTTGTCCATGCACCACAGCTCGCCCTTGGGGCGGTAGGACTCGGGGTCGGTCTGCTTGATATAATAGAGCTTGCGCTGGTCGATGCGCATGAACTTCGTCACGTCCTCCGCCAGGCGCACTGTCTCGCCGCTTGCGGGATCGGTGCGGTAAATGCCGTCGTCAGAGGCGTAGTAGACGTAATCGCCGTCAAAGAAGATGCGCTCCGCGCCGTAGAAGGGCACGGCGGCAGTCTCTCCTGTTTCCAGGTCGGACACCACCAGATGCGCGCCGTCCGAGGCGATGACATCGTCGCCCAGCTTGACGAGCCGGCCACCGGTCTCCATGGCCAGACGCACCTCGTCGGCGTCGTAGACGGGGATGGGCTCCGGCTCCTCCTCGGCCGGAAGCACGGGGGCGGGAGCCGGCTCCTCCGCCACGGTCTCCGCCGGCGCGGCAGGCGCTTCCCCGGCGCCGCAGGCGCTCAGCGCCAGCAGCAGAAGCAGCGGGATGATCCATCTTTTCACGGCGAAAACCCCCTTTCTCTGCGGTTTTTACACTTTACAAAACCGACCGGTTGATATAGGATAGTAAATGGAATAACAGGCGGACTGCGTCCGCGGAAAGGTGCAAAGCAATGGAATACAAAATGAAGATCGCGGGTCTTGAGCGCGCGCTGCCGCTGTGTCCCATCTCCGATGAGCTGCAGATCGGCGCCTTCGTCATTTTCGGCGACGTGGAGCTGACCGTGGCCTGCGCCCGTGAGCTGCTCAAAAAGGCCCCCGATTACGATTATCTGATCACCGCCGAGTCCAAGGGCATCCCCCTGGTCTATGAGATGGCCCGCCAGCACAAGGACAGCTTCTGGTTCCTTGCCCGCAAGTCGGCCAAGCTGTACATGAAGGACGTGCTGAGCGTGGAGGTCAAGTCCATCACCACGGCCGCGAAGCAGGTGCTGTATCTGGACGGCGAGCACGCCGCCATGATGAAGGGCAAGCGCATCCTGATCATCGACGACGTCATCTCCACCGGCGAGTCCCTGCACGCCATCGAGACGCTGGTCGAGAAGGCCGGCGGCATCGTATGCGGCAAGATGACCATCCTGGCCGAGGGCGACGCCCAGCAGCGCGGCGACATCATTTATCTGGAGAAGCTGCCCCTGTTCAACAAGGACGGTCAGCCCCTCTAATCGCGGCGCTCCCGCATCTGCCGATAGGCGCGGGCCGTGGCGAACGCGGCCAGCGCCTGCATGGCGACATAGCACCCCAGCGTCAGCATCAGCACCGCCGCCGGGGCCTCCAGCGCCGCGGACACCAGCAGCAGAACGCCCAGCATCACGCCCATCAGGTCGAAGGCGAAGGCCTTCCCCGCATTGGCCGCGTGCTTCGAGTCGTCCGTCTGGCGGGAGATGGCGCTGACGCTGCCAAAGTTCGGGTCCTTCGTCTTGACGATCTCACGGACGTTGAAGAACGTGAAGAACGCGGTGACGAACAGCCCGCCGTAAACGAATATATTCTTCAGGAACAGCGCCGACGGGTCGTCAAAGGTCAGAATGCCCACCGTGAAGATGAGCAGACCCATGATGATGCCCGAAATGTTCGCCATCACCTTATTGAGATGTTCCATGATCTCTACCTCCGGAGCTTGATACAGGGGTATTGTACCACAGAACGTCCCGGCGTTCAATCGCGGCAGATGTAAACATTCTCGGTCGGAGCGCTCCCCTCTTGACAAATCGATTTGATTGGATTATAATTTAATTGTATTCAATCTAATTGACTGTTAAGGAGGTCAATGCCATGAGTCTGTACGACTATCAAATGAAGGACATCAACGGCGCGCTCGTCGACCTTTCCGATTACAGAGGGAAGGTCCTGCTGATCGTCAACACCGCAACCAATTGAGGCTTCACGTCACAGTACAAGGGGCTGGAGGTCCTCTACGAAACCTATAAGGATCGGGGTTTTGAGATCCTTGACTTTCCCTGCAATCAGTTTGGCGGTCAGTGCCCGGGGTCCGAGCAGGAGATCGCCGCGTTTTCCGAAAGCAATTACGGCGTGACGTTCCGTCAGTTCGCCAAGATCGAGGTGAATGGCGACAACGAGGCGCCGCTGTATGCCTGGCTGAAATCCCAGAAAGGCGGGATGCTGGGCAGCAACATCAAATGGAACTTCACAAAGTTCCTCATCGACCGTGACGGAAGAGTCGTGGACCGTATCGCGCCCAACGTCCCAGCCGCAAGGATCGAGAAAAAAATCAAGGAGTTAATCTGACATGCGCTACAGCTACAACACCACGGGCGTCTGCTCGAGACAGATCAATTTTGATATCAACGGCGATTACATCACCAACATCAGCTTCGTCAGCGGCTGCGACGGCAACCTCAAGGCCATCGCCAAGCTGTGCGACGGCATGACCGTCGACAAGATCGAGGAGACGCTGAAGGGCAACACCTGCGGCTGGAAGCCTACCTCCTGCGCCGACCAGCTGGCCATCGCCGTGCGTCAGGCCTGGAACGAGACGCATTCCGCGTGAGAAAGGAACGAAACGAATGAACATCGCGGTCCGTTATTATTCCCGCGGCGGCAACACGCAAAAGCTGGCCGAGGCCGCTGCCGAGGCCGTGGGCGTGACCGCCTGCGATCTGAGCGTCCCCCTGGACGAGAAGGTCGATCTGCTTCTGCTGGGCAATTCCCTGTACGCCGGGAGCTTTGACGGCGCCGTCAGGCGCTTCCTGACGGACAACGCCCAGAAGATCGGCACGCTGGCGAGCTTCGGCTCCTCGGCCTCCGGGCGCTCCACCTACGCGAAGCTCAAGGCGCTGGCCGCCGAGCTGAGCATCCCGGTATCCACCGAATATTACAACTGCCCCGGCAGCTTCCTGTTCATGCACCGCGGCAGGCCCGATCAGGGCGACTTGACGGCCGTGGCCGCCTTTGCCAAAAGGACTGCCGAGCGATGCGCCAAATAATATCCCCCAAGCGAGGTTAACCATGGAAGACCACACCTACGACGCGCTTTTGCTGGAGAACCAGCTCTGCTTCCCGCTGTACGCCGCCTCCCGCGAGGTGATCAAGCGGTATCGTCCCTATCTGGACGAATTGGACCTGACCTACACCCAGTACGTTGCCATGATGGTCCTCTGGGCCGAGGAGCAGATCAGTGTCAAGGAGCTGGGACAGCGGCTGTATCTTGACAGCGGCACACTAACGCCCGTGCTGAAGAATCTGGAGAGCAAGGGGTACATCACCCGTCACCGCTCCCATGAGGACGAGCGCGTGCTGCTGGCCGGGCTGACCGAGGAAGGCCGCGCCCTGCGGGACCGCGCGATCGAGGTGCCCCGGCAGATGGCCGGCTGCATCCATCTGGAGCCCGCGGACGCCGGGCAGCTCTACGCCCTGCTGTACAAGCTGCTGGGGTCCATCGAGCCGGAAGCATGATACTGTCACGAACGCCACGGCGCTTTTGCGCCGTGGCGTTTTCATTCAGATTACAAAGAAAGGCAGGCGACCATTTATGATCAAAATCGATCCCGCATCCTATCCCGATGTTCTGCCGCTGGTCGAGGCGGATGAACGCGGCGCGGTCTATCCCCTGTCCGTTCTGCAATCGAAGCAAGCCGGGGACGTCTTCCGGGAAGGCGGCGCGTATCTGATCTGGCACTGTTCCGGCTTCGCCTATCTCTACGGCGACTGCCTGGGCAGCTTTCCGGAGCGCATTTACCGGGGCTTTCTGGCTCCCGGCAGTAAAGCGCCGCGGCGGCTGATCCTGTTTGCCTTCGATCCCACGGTCGAGCGGTTCTTCCGGGAAAAGGAGGCGCTGGCCTTCGGCACGCGGTACTTCTTTTCATATCAGCCGCAGCAGGCGGACCAGAGTATCATCGTCCCGGAGCCATATGAGCTCCGCCCCTTCGATCGTGAGCTGTTCGACCGGGTGCAGGGCAAGGTCACGCCGCACCTCTTCTGGGGCAGCAGCGAAGCGTTCCTGCGCGGCGGGCAGGGATACTGCCTCCTGCATGACGGGCAGCCGGCCTCCTGGGCCTTTTCCGCGGCGGTCAGCGACAGGGAGCTCGACATCGGGGTCGAGACCGCCCCGGAGCATCAGCATCGGGGCCTCGCTCTGCTGGTTGCCCGGCGGATGATCGACTACACGCTCGCGCAGGGCAAACGTCCCGTGTGGGCCTGCGCCGCCGGCAACGAGGGCTCGCGCCGTCTGGCTTTGAAGCTGGGCTTCGTCAAAACGGCGGAATGCACCACGATCAAGGCTGCTTCCCTCTGACCGATATTCGGATATACGCAAAAGAGCACGGACCAAATCGGTCCGTGCTCTTTGCATAATTGAGCCTTGCGGCAATTACTTGTTCTGGATGTACTCGTCGATGGCCTTGGAAGCGGTCTTGCCGGCGCCCATGGCCAGGATGACGGTAGCAGCGCCCGTGGAGGCGTCGCCGCCGGCGAACACGCCCTCGCGGGAGGTGCCGCCGTTCTCAGCGGTGACGATGCAGCCCTTGGCGTTGGTGTCCAGACCCGGCGTGGTAGAGCGGATCAGGGGGTTGGGAGAGGTGCCCAGAGCGGGGATGACGCAGTCGACTTCCATCTCGAACTCGCTGCCCTCAACGGGAACGGGACGACGGCGGCCGGAAGCATCGGGCTCGCCCAGCTGCATCTGGATGCACTTCATCTTGCAGACATGGCCCTTGTCATCGCCTTCGATGGCCAGAGGAGCGGTCAGGAACTTGAAGATGATGCCCTCTTCCATGGCGTGATGGACTTCTTCCTTACGGGCGGGCAGCTCGGCCTCGCCGCGGCGGTAAACGATGTAGACGTTCTCGGCGCCCATTCTCTTGGCGCAGCGGGCGGCGTCCATGGCGACGTTGCCGCCGCCGATGACGGCCACGTTCTTGCTGTGCATGACGGGGGTCTCGGAACCCTTGTCGCCGCGGAAGCCCTTCATCAGGTTGATACGGGTCAGATACTCGTTGGCGGAGAAAACGCCCACCAGGCTCTCGCCGGGGATGCGGGCGAACATGGGCAGGCCGGCGCCGGAGCCGATGAAGACGGCCTCGAACTTCTCTTCCTCGAACAGCTCGTCGATGGAGAGGACCTTGCCGATGACCATGTTGGTCTCGATCTTGACGCCCATCTTCTCGAGATTGGCAACTTCGGCGTTGACGATCTCCTTGGGCAGACGGAACTCGGGGATGCCGTAGGACAGCACGCCGCCGGCCAGATGCAGAGCCTCGAAGACGGTGACGTCATAGCCCTTTCTGGCCAGCTCGCCGGCGCAGGTCAGGCCGGCAGGGCCGGAACCGATGACAGCCACGCGGTGGCCGTTGGCGGGAGCGGTCTCCAGGTTGGTGACGCCGTTGTTGCGGGCCCAGTCGGCGACGAAGCGCTCCAGACGGCCGATGGCGACAGGCTCGCCCTTGATGCCGCGGATGCACTTGCTCTCGCACTGGCTCTCCTGGGGGCAGACACGGCCGGAGATGGCGGGCAGCGCGTTGGCGGTGCTCAGGATCTTGTAAGCGCCGGCCAGATCGCCCTCGCGGATCTTGGCGATGAAATCAGGAATGGGGATGTTGACGGGACATCCGCTGACGCAGGGTCTGTTCTTGCAGTTCAGGCAGCGCTCGGCCTCTTCCTGAGCCTGCTCCAGGGTATAGCCCTGAGCGACCTCGAAGAAGTTCTTGTTGCGGACGTTGGGCTCCTGCTCGGCCATTTTGACCTTGGTGAGTGACATGTTAGGCATTCGTCTTACCTCTCAATCTGCAGATATGTTCTTCCTTCTTCATGGCCTCGAACTCCATATAGGACCTGTTGCGGGCGATGGTCTCGTCGAAGTCGACCAGATGGCCGTCGAAATCGGGGCCGTCGACGCAGGCGAACTTGGTCTCGCCGCCGACCGTGACGCGGCAGCAGCCGCACATGCCGGTGCCGTCGACCATGATGGGGTTCATGGAGATGGTGGTGGGGATATTGTACTGGGCAGTCAGACGGCAGACGAACTTCATCATCATCAGGGGGCCGATGGCCACGACGTGATCATAGGTCTTGCCTTCCTCGTCGATCAGCTTCTTCAGACGATCGGTGCCGAAGCCGTGGAAGCCGTAGTCGCCGATATCGGTGCACATATACAGGTTGGTGCAGGCGGCCTTCATCTCGTCCTCAAGGATGATCAGATCCTTGTTGCGGAAGCCGGCGATGACGTCGACCTCAACACCGGCCTCGTGCAGGGCCTTGGCGATGGGGTAAGCGATGGCGCAGCCGGCGCCGCCGCCGACGACGGCGACCTTCTTGCCCATCTCGGCGATGTTGGTGGGAACACCCAGGGGGCCCACGAAGTCATGCAGGCAATCGCCCTCGTTCAGGGCGTCCAGCGCCAGCGTGGAGCCGCCGACCTTCTGGAAAATGATAGCGACGGTGCCCTTTTCCTTATCGGTGCCGGCAATCGTCAGAGGCACTCTCTCGCCCTCTTCATCCACGCGGAAGATGATGAACTGGCCCGCCTTCGCCTTCTTGGCGATGAGGGGGGCGTAGATCTCCATCATGGTGATGTCAGGTTTGAGAGGCTTTTTCAGTGCGATCTCGTATTTCTTCATCTGATCCGTACTCTCCTTAATCTTATAATGATTTCTTATTGGGAGCATTTTGCACACATATCAATCATATAGCCATTATCCCTGTTTGTCAACAGAAAAACAGACAGTTTTTAACCGTTTTGTTACCGCTTCTGTGGAAATATAAAACAAAAGGCGACAAAAGAGGACCTGCAGGTGCAGGTCCCCTTGGTATAAAAATTATTTATTCTTGGCGGCGCCCTTCGCCTTGCCACGCAGCTGGTTCGACAGGATCGTCTTGCGGATGCGCAGGCTCTTGGGCGTGACCTCGATCAGCTCGTCGTCGGCGATGAACTCAATGCAGGCCTCCAGGCTCATCTGCTTGGGCGGCGTCAGGCGCATGGCCTCGTCGCTGCCGGCGGCGCGCATGTTGGTGACGTGCTTCTTCTTGCAGACGTTGACGTTGATGTCCTCGTTCTTCGGGGACACGCCGACCACCATGCCCTCGTAGACCTTGGTGCCCGGGGTGATGAACAGCGCGCCGCGGTCCTGGGCGTTGAACAGGCCGTAGGTGACGGCCTCGCCGCTCTCGAAGGCGACGAGAGAGCCGGTGGTGCGGGTGAGGATGTCGCCCTTATAGGGCACGTACCCGGCGAAGACCGTGCTCATGATGCCCTCGCCGCGGGTGTCGGTGAGGAACTCGTTGCGGTAACCGAACAAACCGCGGGACGGGACGTTGTACTCCAGGCGCATGCGGTCGCCCGCGGGGGCCATCTGGACCAGCTCGCCCTTGCGGGAGCCCAGCTTTTCCATAACGGGTCCCATGAAGTCGGCGGGCACGTCGCACACGACAAGCTCGACGGGCTCCATCCGCACGCCGTTCTCTTCCTTGAACAGCACGCGGGGCGCGCCGACGGCGAACTCATAGCCCTCGCGGCGCATGGTCTCGATGAGGATCGACAGGTGCATCTCGCCGCGGCCGGCCACCTTGAAGCTCTCGGTGGTGTCGGTCTCGGTGACGCGGAGGGAGACGTCCTTCAACAGCTCGCGCATGAGGCGGTCGCGCAGGTGGCGGGAGGTGACGTATTTGCCCTCGGTGCCCGCGAAGGGGCTGTTGTTGACGGAGAAGGTCATCTCCACCGTGGGCTCGGAGATCTTGACGAAGGGCAGCGCCTCCACGCGCTCGGGGTCGCAGATCGTATCGCCGATGGTGATGTCGGAGATGCCGGACAGGCAGACGATCTCGCCGGCGTGGGCTTCCTCAATGGGCACGCGGTTGAGGCCCTCGATGGAGTAGAGGTTGACGGCCTTGGAGCGATAGGGCTCGTGGTTGCCGTGGTAGTGGCAGACCGTGACGTCCTGGTTCTTGCGCAGGACGCCGCGCTCCACGCGGCCGATGCAGATGCGTCCCACGTAGTCGTTGTAGTCGATGGCGGAGACGAGCATCTGGGTCTCGCCCGCGTCGTCCACGTCGGGACAGTCGATGTGCTCGAGGATGGCGTCGAACAGCGGGGTCAGGTCCTTGTGCGGGCCGTCGGGAGACAGCGCGGCCGTGCCGTCGCGGCCGGAGCAGAACAGGACCGGGGAGTTGAGCTGATCGTCGTTGGCGTCAAGAGAGATCAGCAGGTCGAGGATCTCGTCGATGACCTCGTCGATGCGGGCGTCGGGGCGGTCGATCTTGTTGATGACCACGACCACCTTGTGGCCCAGCTCCAGCGCCTTCTGCAGCACGAAGCGGGTCTGGGGCATGGGGCCCTCGGCCGCGTCCACCAGCAGCAGCACGCCGTTGACCATCTTCAGCACGCGCTCCACCTCGCCGCCGAAATCGGCGTGGCCCGGGGTGTCGACGATGTTGATCTTGACGTCCTTGTACCAGACGGAGGTGTTCTTCGCCAGGATCGTGATGCCGCGCTCGCGCTCCAGATCGTTGCTGTCCATGACACGCTCGGCCACGGCCTGATTCTCGCGGAAGGTGCCGCTCTGCTTCAGCATCTGATCGACCAGCGTCGTCTTGCCATGGTCGACGTGGGCGACGATGGCGATATTTCTGAGGTCTTCTCTTAACATATATATCCCCTTACATCGTTAGTTTTAACGTCTTATTTTACCATGGCAAAGAAGCAAACGCAACTGCCGATTCGGAAAAACAGCCAGAAAACGGCCGCCCTGTTTTGTCTAATTTGACTTTTTTCTCCGGTCGAGAAGCACGCAGCAGCCCCAGAGGACCGCCGATCCCAGCGTGACGTACGGCATGAGCGCGTTCCACCGCCCGGCGCCGCCGACCGTGGACAGCGCCGTGACGCCCATGATCGTCGCCGCGGCCGCACAGACCAGCAGCGCAGGGACGCCGCTCCCCTTCCCTCTCAGCGTCTCCCGGCAGAAGCGCAGCAGCAGCGTGTCCCGCAGCAGCCGCCCGGCGAAGACGGCGCACAGCAGCGCCTCCTCGACGTGGAAGCCGTAGCTGCCCGCGTACTGGACGGAGGCTGCAGCGTAGGTGGGGAACGCCAGCTTCGAGGCGACCTCGAAGCCCACCGTGCACGTCAGCCGCAGCCGCTCGAGGCCCAGCGCCGTTCCCGCCAGCAGGCAGCCGGGGAGGACCGCGCATCGCAGGTCGTCTTCCCGCGTCTCCCCGTCCGGGAGGCTCACGGCGATCAGCCCCTGCAGGAAGGGCGCGGCGAGGAGCGTCAGCAGCCTCCTTCCCTCCTCTGCGCCCGCCCGCAGGGGCAGCAGCCGCCCGACGTCCCAATGAAGGCCGCCCGTGCAGAACCACAGGACCGTCAGCGCCGCGATCCAAAACACCGTCAGGTCGAACAGCCGCCCGTACCCGCCGCCGTCCGTCAGCGCCAGCAGGCAGAGCGTCCCGGCGGCCGTCAGCACGATGAGGCGCGGCGACAGGTGAAAGTCGTTGTGGCTGGTGACGAACAGGCACAACCGCCCCAGATCGGCCCCTGCCAGCGTCACCGCCAGCGGCAGGAGCGCCAGCCGCGCCCGCTTCCCGCCGCGGCCCGCCGCTTTCCGCAGCAGCAAACCCGCCGCAAGCGACGCAAGCGGAAACAGCAGCCAGTCCAGCCGCGCCGCGCCCCGCCAGCTGCCGTCGAAGGACGCGGCGCCCAGAAAGACCGCCAGGATCGCGGCGCTCCGTCCTCTCCCAGTTCGCTTCATCGCATCTCCTCCGCGCGTCCCGCGCTCTCCACGGTCACCTGTACGTCCACCTCCGCACGGCTCCGGGCGTACAGGCGGGCCCAGTCCTCACGCACCGCCGCCCAATCATCCGGCGCGTGACGGCGCAGGTACTGTCCGGCCCCCAGCGCGTCACAGCCGCTTTTCCGCAGGACGTCCAGCATCTCCCTCATTTGATCTTTCAGCGTGTCCCGCAGGGACGCTTCGCCGTCTGTCTCCCGCTCAGCGCGGAAGCCCAGGCGCAGGCTGAGGTGCAGCACGGGGACGCCGTCCTCCAGCGTCACGGAAAAGTCCCGTTCGGCGTCCAGCAGACGGAAGGAGGTCTCCCGACCGCCTGCGGACGCTGTGACGCTGCCCGTCCGCGCGCGGCCGCAGGCGAGCAGGAACGCGGGCGTCAGGCGCTCGTCCAGCGTCCCGGCGACATTCTCACCGTGAAGCAGCAGCAGACCGCCGGAGCGGTCATTTTCCACAAGCGGCAGCGTGACGTCCACGCCCTCGGCGAAGACGTTGTACAGCAGCTCGTTCAGCGTGCGCTCGTCGGTGGTCAGCGTGTCGGCCTCCGCCGCCGACCGACTCAGCAGCGTCTGGCTGTGCTCCTCCTCTTCCCCGAACAGCTCCGCCGGGTCGCCGGGGCAGACCATGAGCCGCGTGTTGATCCGCAGGCTGTGGTCGCCCAGCATCCGCTCGCACAGCGCATCCAGCCGTTCCTGGACGGCGGCCTCCGACAGCACCAGCAGTGACGTGTGGCGCAGGTAGGGATACCGGCCGCATTGGCACTGGATATCGGACAGGCACTCCGTCAAGGTGCGGCCCTCCCCTGTGACGACCAGCAGCTCCGGCCTGCCGGTCTCGTCCAGCCGCTGCCCCGTGCCCTCCACCGTGACGCGGTACAGATCGTCCCGGACGTCCACCGCGGCGGCGGTGACGATGGTGAAGCGCTGCAGCTCGTCTCCGCCGCAGCCCGTCAGCAGCAGCAGCGCCAGCAGACAGAAAAGGCGCTTCATCGCGGCCCTCCCGCCAGGAAGCGGCGGCGCTTCATGAAGCGCATGGACACGCGGAGCAGGCTGTCCTCGTGGCTGCCCTGCCGGACGAAGGGCATGCTCGACAGGTAATCGACGCCGAAGGAGCGGATCGACGCCAGCCTCGCGCCGATGAGCATCAGCCCCATGACGCAGCCCCACAGCCCCCCCAGCTCGGCCAGCACCAGCAGCGGGAAGCGCAGCAGGACGATCTGGTCCCTGAGTTCCGTGACGATGAGCCCCGTGACGCCGCTGAGCGCCACCAGCACCACCATGGGCGGCGACGCCACCTGCGCCTCCACGGCCGACTGGCCCAGGATCAGCGCCCCGACGATGGACAGCGTCTGGCCGATGGCGGCGGGCGTGCGCATCCCGGCCTCCCGCAGCAGATCGAAGGCCAGCAGCAGAAGCGCCGCCTCCGTAACGGCGGAGAACGGCGTCGCCTCCTGGGCCAGCGCCAGCGCGCAGATCATGCGGGTGGACAGCATGCCCGGATGGTAGTTGATCACGGCCACGTACACGGGCACCAGCGTCACGGCGATGAAGAAGCCCGCCAGCCGCAGCATCCGCGCGGTCAGAGCGCTGTGCCACGGTGTGTAATAATCCTCCGGGCTCTGGAAATGCTCGAGAAAGACGAACGGCGCCGTCAGCACCTGGGGGCTGCCGTCCACCACGACGGCGACGCGGCCCTCCAGCAGCTTCGCCGCCGCGGCGTCGGGCCGCGCCGTGGAGCCGACCCTGCGGAAGAGGCCGAAGGGCGCATCGGCGATCAGCTCGAGGACGTGGTTGGCATCGAGGACGGCGTCCGGGTCGGCCCGCTCCAGCCGCGCGCGCAGCTCCGCCAGCACGCTTTCGTCCGCCGTGCCCTCGATCCAGCACAGGGCGCAGGCGGTCCCGCCGACGGTCACCAGCTCCGTGCGCAGCCTGCGGCTTTGCAGCCGTCTGCGCAGCAGGGACAGGTTGACCATCAGCGGCTCCACGAAGCCCTCCCGGGGCCCCCTGGCCACCTTCTCGTCCTCCGGCTCGGACACGGCGCGGAAGGCAAAGCTCCTGGCCCCGACGATGAGGCAGGACCGCTCCCCTTCGATCAGCAGCAGCGCGTCGCCGCAGCGCAGAGACGCGGTCCACTCGCGCGGCGACTCCGACGTCTTCACCTCCGGCGCCTCCAGCACGCTTTCGCGCAGCAGGTCCGGGACGCCGCGCTCCGGCAGCGGGCCGCGCCAGCTCAGCAGCGGCTTGACGACGCTGTCCGCGATCAGCTGCTGCGACGCCATCCCGTCCGAAAAGAGAACCCGGCACCGCGCCCGCCCGCCGATCAGCAGATCCCGCTTCCGCAGCGAGGCGTCCGGCTCCAGCAGGTTGTCGAGGATGCGGCAGTCTGTCTCAAAGCTCCCTGTCAGCATAAAAAAACACCCCTTTTCGGGATAGCTTGCCCGAAAAGGGGTGCAACATGTAATCGGATCAGCGCAGGGCGGGATAAAGGCCGCTTTCGTGCATGGCCCGAAGCGCGGCGGAGACGCCCTCCTTGTCCTCGCGGTAGGTGACGCCGTACCACCTGGCCGTGGTGGGCAGCACCGCCACCTCCGCCTCCCGATCGCGGATCAGACCGTCCACGAAGCTGGGCAGGTAAAACTCGCCCTTCATCGCTCTGTTCGCCGGGAGGTCCCGCAGGAAGCGAGCGAACTCTTCGCCCATGCGGTCAAAGACCTCTTTGCCGAAGCCCCAGACGTTCATGGACGCCACGGCGTCCAGCGGGACGTCGTCGCCCTGATCGCAGACGATCCTGCCGTTCTCCAGCCGGATGCCCGTATGCTCGTCCACCGTCAGCAGGCGGCCGCCCTCCACCCGGCAGATGCCGCGGGAGACCGTGCCGTTGTCGGTGAGCGTGTTTTTCAGCGGGAAGCCCACCATGCACAGCCGGCCAGCCTTCCTGTTTTTCAAAAACTCCGCCAGCCGGACGTAAGCGTCCCGGCCGTAGAAATCGTCGGCGTTGATGACGCCGAAGGGGCCGTCGATGACGTCCCGGGCGCACCAGACGGCGTGGCCGGTGCCCCAGGGCTTGACGCGGCCCTCGGGGCAGGTGAAGCCCGCCGGGAGCATATCGACGGCCTGGGGAGCGTAGGCCACCTCCATCGATTCGGCGGCGCGGTCGCCGATGACCTCCCGGAACGTCTCCTGCAGCTCGGGCTTGACCACGAAGACCACCCGGTCGAAGCCGGCCAGGCGGGCGTCGTGGAGGGAATAGTCGATGATGATCTCGCCGTTCGGGCCCAGAGGCTCGATCTGCTTGAGGCCGCCGAAGCGGCTGCCCATGCCGGCGGCCAGCACCAGCAGTGTCAAATGTTCCATAGCTTCCTCCGCAAAGTCTGTCGAAATATCGTACTGATGACAGTATAACCCGTGCGGAGGAAATAATCAACCGTCGATCGGCTGCAGGCCGTGCATGAAGCCGTCGAGAGCGGACGTGTAGATGCTGCCGCCGATCACCTTGCCCCTGCACACCAGCAGGTCGCACAGCACGTCGTCCGCGCCGGGGTAGTTGGTCACGGGCAGCGTGTACAGGCTGGCGGTCTTGCCCCGGTAGGGCCGCAGGTCGTAGCCGCACTGCAGCTGCATGTCGTTGTAACGGGCGTAGACCTCGTCGAAATCACTGGGGATCGTCACCTCGCGGCTGGTGACGTTCTCCGTGTCGATCCGGCAGCCCAGCGCTTCGGCGAAGGCGACGGCGTCCTCCCGCGTCTTCACGCCTGCGTCCGCCGCCATGGCCGGGCTCGACAGCTCCCGCTTCTCAGGCAGGGTCATGATCACGGCTGCCGCGATCACCGCCAGCGTCAGAAGCAGCGCCACGGCCTTCTTCTTTGAGAACTTCGCGGTATAAATAAACATGTTCGATCACCTCGGAACATGATATGCGGAAGACCGCGGCGCTATGAGGGTATGGACAAAAAACCTGAAACTGTTGTATAATAAGGCTATCCATTAAAGCGACAGAGGATCTATTATGGAAACCTATTATCTTTACGCATTCGAATCGACCCACGGGGCCATCTATTCCCACAAGCTGCTGCGGGAGCATATGGACGCCGTGATGATGCCCGTGCTGCGGGAGATCTCGGCCAGCTGCGGCATGGCGGTCAAGGTGCCCGCCGAGGACGCCAAGCGCTCCGCCGAGCTGATGCTGCAGCAGGACGAGGTGGAGTTCTCCCTCTACCGCGTCACGGGACATGAGGTCGAGAAGCTGGACCCCAAAACCCTGTAACAAAAATAATAAAATAGGAGTGATCGAACATGAGTGAGAATTATTTGGGATGTAATATCCCCAAGCTGGGCTTCGGTCTGATGCGTCTGCCCCAGAAGGACGGCGTCATCGACGTGGAGCAGGTCAAGAAGATGGCCGACCACTTCATGGCCAAAGGCTTCACCTACTTTGACACCGCTTACGTCTACGGCGGCGGCGCCTCCGAGCTGGCCGCGAAGGAAGCCATCGTCCAGCGCTTCCCCCGCGAGAGCTTCCAGCTGGCCGACAAGCTGCCCGTCATCGACATCAAGAAGGAAGAGGACATGGAAGCCTTCGTCCAGACGTCTCTGGAGCGCACCGGCGCGGGCTACTTCGACTTCTATCTGCTGCACGCCATGAACGCCGCCAAGGTCGAGATCTGCGACAAGTTCAACGCCTGGGACTTCATGAAGCAGCTGAAGGAGCGCGGCATCGCCAAGCACATCGGCTTCTCCTTCCACGACAAGCCCGAGGTCCTGGAGGACATCCTCAGCAAGCATCCCGAGCTGGAGTTCGTCCAGCTGCAGATCAACTACGCCGACTGGGACAGCGAGAACGTCCAGTCCCGCCGCTGCTATGAGGTCGCCCGCAAGTACAACAAGCCCATCACCGTCATGGAGCCCGTCAAGGGCGGCAGCCTCGTCACCATGACTCCCGAGGTCCGCGAGACGTTCAAGGCCGCCAACCCCGACGCCTCCGTCGCCTCCTGGGCCGTGCGCTTCGTCGCCTCCCTGCCCGGCCTGATCACCGTGCTGTCCGGCATGAGCGACTATGACCAGATGGTGGACAACACCTCTTACATGGAGCATTTCCAGCCCCTCAGCGACGAGGAGTACAAGACCATCGACAAGGTCGTCGGGATCCTCAGGAGCGTTCCCACCATCCCCTGCACCGCCTGCAAATACTGCGTGGACGGCTGCCCGATGCAGATCAACATTCCCTCGATCTTCTCGGCCTACAACACCCTGCTGGTGTACGGCAACGAGCGCGGCGCCAAGTCCAGCTACAAGATGGCGACGAACGACCGCGGTCTCGCCTCCGCCTGCGTCCACTGCCTGCAGTGCGAGGCTCAGTGCCCGCAGCAGATCAACATCACCGAACGCCTGCACGAGATCGCCGGCATCCTCGAAGAGTAAAAAGCGTTCCGCGCTTCGGGGGAAGATCGCTTGGCCGGGTCCTTCTCCGACTATACTCGCGCTTATCGCCTTCGGCTTCGCCTCAGTTGGTTGGCGCGAGCAATGCTTTACTGAAAAAAGGCGGCCGCAAGGCCGCTTTTTTTGTACAGGAGGGTTTCGTTTTATGGATCTGAGACAGTTCGACAGCAAGTGCGTGCGGATCATCGACTGCCGCGGCGACGTCTTCGACGGCTTCTGCGCGTGGAACAGCCCGGAGTACGATCTGGATTCCTGGGGCCGTGAGGAGGAGTGTTTGCAGATCGGGGCCTTTTTGTTCTACCCCGACGACATCCGGTCCGTGGAGATCCTCGAGGACGTCGGCGGGCCTTACGGCCCCTTCCGCGACGCCTTCGGCACGCTGGAGGAGCTGATCGTGGCGGACGGCGACGTCTTCATCGACGACGCGCTGGAGTCCGAGGAAACGCTTCACGTCCTGCGGCTGTTGAACTGTCTGGAGGCCCACCGTCATGATGCTTTCCCCGGCCGCGACCGGATTCCGGAGCTGCTGCGGACGCTGCTCAGATACCGGACGGAGCCCGCCGTCTGCGAAAAGGCCCGGCAGCTGCTGGACGCGTGGGAATAGCTCGACGCCCCGCCGCCCTTTCGACACAAAACAATAATATAGCGCTGTCAGCCAAAAGGCCGACAGCGCTTTTTTTGCTTCACATATTCACGATCCGTTCAATGCGTCCGCTTGTGCGCGGAAACGGCGTAGGCGGTATACGGATGATCCAGCTCGTAGCCCAGCTTTTCTGCCAGACAGACGGAGGCCATATTGGCGGCGTCCCAGCTGGGATACAGACCTTCCCCGAGGCAGCGGAGGATCAGCGCCGAGCAGGCAGCCAGCGCCAGGCCGCGCCGCCGCTCCGGCTCCAGGGTCTCGACCTCGAGCTCGACCGTCTCGAGGCTGCGCACATAGGACGACGCGCCGGAGACGATCTGACCGTCTTTGAGGATCACCACGCCGCGGCCATCCCTCAGGAACCGCTCTTTACTGCCGAACACCGACACGAAATCCCGCGTAACGGGGTGCGCGAGGCATTGCCCGTACAAGGCGCCGTCGATCTCGCGCAGCTCATAGCCCTCGGGCAGCAGCCGAAGATAGCGCCGCAATCTGTCCGCGTCGAACTGCGTGTCCTTTTTGATCGCGTACCGCGTCAGCTTCTCCGCATCCGGCCGCACCGCTTCGATCAGCGCGGCCCACCGTTCATTCTGCGGCGTGAGGATCGAAAAGCCGCCGGGGTCAAATCGGGCCAGCTCCGCATCCGGCTCCCCGGCAAAAAAGCCGAAACAGCCCACATAGCACAGCGCCGCCCGCGGCTCCTGAGAGTCTGTGACATAGACCGTCCCCATGACCTTCTGCAGGCAGGCGTCGATCAGCGTCTCCTTCCAGCCGTCGAAAAGCGCATTGACTTTCGTTGTATCCTCCAGCCGAACGACCATTTCATCCTCTCCGAACACATGACACGGATCCCACGGCGCCGCCGATCCGTTTTATTTATGATACTTGCTCCCCGCGTTGATGCTCAGGGCGCGGTAGACCTGCTCCAGCACCATGACACGGGCCAGATGATGTGGGAAGGTCATGGGCGACATGGAAAGGCGCAGGTCTGCGCGCTGCTTGACGCTGTCGTCCAGGCCGTCGGAGGAGCCGATGATCAGCGCGATCTGAGAGTATCCGCGGTTCTGGGCGTCCGCCAGCACCCGGGCCAGGCCAGGGCTGTCCATGGTCTTCCCCTCGATGCACAATGCGATGACGTAGCTCTGCTTCGGGATGGCGTCCAGGATGCGCGCGGCCTCGCGTCTGAGGCCGTCGGGCCTGCCGGATTCCTCGGGCAGCTCCAGGATCTCCGCGTTCGCCATGGTCCTGAGGCGCTTGAGGTACTCCTCGCAGGCGCCGATGTAGAACTTTTCCTTGAGCCGCCCCACGGCGATCAGTCTGATCCTCACCATGGCTACAGCTCCACGGGGCGCTGCATCCGCAGCGCCGCGGCCACGCCCAGCAGGACCTCCCGCCGCGCGCCGATCTGATCGAGGGCCGTTTCGCTCTCGTGCACGGCGATGTCCGGGCGGTTGTTCGTCTCGCTGAGGTGGCCCAGCATGACGCGCCTCGTTCCGTTTGCGGCCAGGCGGCCCACGACGGCGGCGCAGTCGGCGTTGGACAGATGGCCGTTCTTCGACAGCACGCGCTCCTTGAGCGGCCAGGGGTAGGGGCCGTTTTTCAGCATGTCCACGTCGTGGTTCGATTCGATGAACAGGTTCCCGCAGGAGCACATCAGCGCAAAGATATCGGCGGTGACGACGCCCATGTCGGTGCAGTAGGCCAATCCGTGCTCCCCCTCGCCGAAGGCATAGCAGCAGCTGCCGAAGCAGTCGTGGGGCGTGGGGGCCGTGCGCACCTGCAGGTCGCCCAGCGCAAAGCTCTCCCCCTCCCAGAACAGAAGGGGGTCGCTCTGCCTGACTTTCAGTTGGAAATACGTCCCCTCGGTGCACACCAGCCGGGCGTCCGTGTGCTTCATCAGCACAGGCAGGGCCGAAACGTGGTCCGAGTGGGCGTGGGTGATCACCACGTGGGTGAGGTCCTGCGTGGTGAGGCCCAGCTCGCGCAGGCAGGACGCGATGTATTTTGTATTGGTCCCGGCGTCGATCAGCACGCGGAGGCCGCCGTCCAGGTAGACGCCGCTGTTGCCCCGGGAACCGCTGGTGAAATTACAGAAGAAGGCCATCCCTTATCCGACGCGCGCGGCGCCGTCGGGAGCGTCCTCCATATAGCGGATATCCGCGCCCACGGCCTGCAGCTTGCCGACGATGTTGTCGTAGCCGCGCTCGATGTGCACGATCTCCTCCACCGACGTCTCGCCCGTGGCGGCGAGACCGGCGATGATCATGGCCGCGCCTGCGCGCAGGTCGCTGGCCTTGACGGGCGCGCCGGACAGACGGGGTACGCTGTTGATGACGGCCACCTTGCCGTCCACGTGGATGTCCGCGCCCATCTTGCGCAGCTCATCGACGTAGCGGTAGCGGCTCTCCCAAACGCCCTCGGTGATCACGGAGGCGCCCTCCTCGGTCAGGCACAGGGGCACGGCCAGCTGCGGCTGCATGTCGGTGGGGAAGCCGGGATAGGGCAGCGTCTTGATGTTCGTCTTGTGCAGCGGGCCGCTGCGGCTGACGCGGACGGAATCGTCGAAGTATTCGACCTCCGCGCCCATCTCCACCAGCTTGGCGCTGATGCACTCCAGATGGCGGGGGATGATGTTTTTGATCAGCAGGCTGCCGCCGGTGGCGGTGACGGCGGCCATATACGTCCCGGCCTCGATCTGGTCGGGGATAATCGTGTAGGAGCCGCCGTGGAGCTTCTCAACGCCGACGATCTTGATCACGTCGGTGCCCGCGCCGCGGACCTCCGCGCCCATGGCGTTGAGGAAGTTGGCCAGGTCGACGATGTGGGGCTCCTTGGCGGCGTTCTCGATGACTGTCTGCCCTTCGGCCAGCACGGCCGCCAGCATGATGTTCATCGTCGCGCCGACGCTGACCACGTCGAGGAAGATGTTGCGGCCCTTAAGGCCGTTTTTCGCCTCGACGCAGATGAAGCCGCCCTCGCGGATGGCGGTCTCCGCGCCCAGTGTCTCAAAGCCCTTGATGTGCAGGTCGATGGGCCGCGCGCCGCCGAAATTGCAGCCGCCGGGCATGGCGACCTCGGCGCGGTGGAAGCGGCTGAGCAGGACGCCGATGGTGTAATAGGACGCCCGGAGCTTGCGCATCAGCTCGAAGGGCGGGTGGCTCAGGTTGATGTGGGTGCTGTCGATCTCCACGGTGGTGGGATTGACGAAGCGGACGCTGGCGCCGAAGCCGCGGACGATCTCCAGCTGGGCCATGACGTCGACGATATTGGGGATGTTCTCCAGGCGGCAGACGCCCTCCACCAGCATGGCTGCGGGGACGATGGCCACCGCGGCGTTCTTCGCGCCGCTGATATTGATTTCGCCGAACAGGGGCTTGCCCCCGCGGATGACGATCTTTCTACTCATTCGGGACCCACCAATCTTGATTGGATTTATGTAAGAAAAGGAGGCATAGTTCGCCTTTATAACACTACGCTATTATAATAGCACATCTTGGGGAAAATGCCAACAATAAATCTTGTGAAAATGCGTCCTCCCACGGGCGGAAAAAGAGCGTACCGCGTGACTGCGGTACGCTCATCCTTTTCATTATTGGGCCAGCAGCTCGCCGCTGAGGGCGCTGACGTAAAAGCCCTCGCTGCCGCTGACGGCGTGCCAGGCAGGCGTCAGGCGGACGTCGCCGGAGGGCAGCGCCGTGAGGACGCAGGCGGCCTCCACATCGTCCAGACTGTCGTAACCGAGGTCGGACGCCGCGGTGCCCAGGGCCAGGATCATGGAGGCGCGGGAGACCTGGGACGCTTCCGTGCCGCGGACCGCGCCGAAGACCCAGCTGCCGCTCCAGCCGCCGTCGCCTTTCGGCTCGATGACGGCGCCCGCGGCGGGCAGGCCGTCCAGCCACAGGCGGTAGACGCCGCTTTCCTCCCGGACCTCGGCCCGCTCGGAGACGGCGGAGGTGAGAAAGGCGGTCAGATCGGGCGCCTCCGCGCCCGTCCAGTCGATCTCGACGTAACCGCCGCTGCGGAAAACGATCTGTCCCTTTTCCGACCCATATTCGTAGATGCCGCCGCCGGGCTGCACCTCGCCGCAGGGGCCGAGCAGGCCCTCGGCGGCGGCGCGCTCCTGCTCGACGTCGCGGGTGAAGACGGCGCCCGTCATGGTCTGAGGCAGCGTCAGCAGCTTCTCCTCCGGCAGCTCGACGCCGCGGGAGCGGACGAGCTCCACGGCACTGCGCACGGTCTCGGTCTCGCGGGTGTCGCGCTCGCGGATGGTGATCAGCGCGTTGGCGCCCAACAGCAGATTGACGATCAGCAGCAGGCAGATCAGGATGGTCTTCGCCTTACTCCATTCCACGGCTCGCCCCTCCCTTCATCACGTAGAGGCCGGGCGTCAGCCGCCCGTCCCCGCTGCCGTAGCGGACGAAAACACCGTCGCATTTCTCCGGCAGCAGCGAAGACGCCAGTCGGTAGGGCAGCAGCTTAACGTCCTGGAGCTGCGTCAGCGCCAGAAGGCGCATGCGGATGCCCGTCACCGCGCCGTTTTCCACGGTGACGACGGCGGCGTAGCCATCTTCTCCGGTGAGGAAGGCGCCGCCTGCCGCCTGCTCGAAGGCGACGGTGACGACGCCGCGCTCGTCCACGGTGGAGCGGGCCACGGACAGGCTCATGCGGGTGGACGCGGCGGAGCAGACGTCCTGCAGCAGCGCCCGGCTCCGGGCGGCGGCATAGGCGCGCAGCTCGCGCTCGGAAAGGCCCTCCCGCAGGTCGAGGCGGAGGCCCTGCTCATCCTGGGACGTGTAGGCGACGCTGCCGTCACGGGAGAACTGCAGCGCGGTGCGCCCCTCCACGTAGACAACGTCGCCCTCGGTGGTCTTATAGACCTTGGCGAGATAAGGATTGACCGAAAAAGCGGATAGAAGCTCCTTGGAGATCGCGCCCTCCTGGGTGAAATCAAGGGCCGTGACGGCGTAGGAGGGATACCAGACCTCCCCGATCCACACGGGTTCCCACAGCGGGAGCATCTGCCAGCCGTCGGACTGACAGGCGAAAAAGGCGTTGGGTGAATCGTAGCGGGCGCAGAGGGCGCTGAGGCGCTGGTAGCCGGCGGCCGTTTCCGCCAGGTAAAAGCGCTCCTGCGCGCCGTCGTAAAAGGCAAGCTCCACGCGCCCGTCCTCCACGGTGAGCACCATGGCGGAGGCTGCCTGCTGGTCGGCGAGGCCCAGCTCGCCGGTCCACCAGTACTGGAGCAGGAAAAACGGGACCGGGTACGTGAAGGAGCAGTAGATCCCCTGCCCCTCCAGACGGTCGAGGAACTGCTGCTGCCGGATGGCCTCGATGCGGCTGACGGAGCCGAGGGCCTCCGAGAGGATGGGCAGCGTCTCGCCCAGCAGCTCGTCGGCGGCGGTGCCGGCGGCCAGATAGAGCCCGCCGGGGCCCAGCACGCCCAGTCTCGCGGGCGTCAGCACGGCGCTTTCATCGGCGATGACCACCGACGCGCCGCGCTCGTCCGTCAGACCCAGCGTCCGGCGCACCCGGGCGAAGCGGCTGTTGTCAAGCGCCAGCAGCAGATTGAGGCCGAACAGCGCGGCGGCCGACAGGCTGAGCAGCACCAGAAGGAAACTCTTGAGCTTCTCACGCATGGCTCTGCTCCTCCGTCACGCAGGGCAGGGTGATGGTGACGGTGGTCCCCTTCCCCTCCTTGCTGACAACGGAAATGGTCCCGCCGTGGAACTCGACGATCTCCTTGGCGATGGCGAGGCCCAGGCCCGTGCCGCCCTTCTCCCGGGAGCGGGCCTTGTCCACGCGATAAAAGCGCTCGAAGATGCGGCCGATGTCCTCCTCGGGGATGCCGAAGCCCGTGTCGGCCACGGACAGCACCACCTGCCTGTCGCGCTCGGAGGCGTAGAGGTCCACCTTGCCGCCGGGCTGATTGTATTTGACGGCGTTGGAAACGATGTTGACGACCACCTGCTGCAGCCGGTCGCGGTCGCCGCGGATGGGGCTGAGGCGCTCCGGCAGATGGCAGGTCACGGTGACGCCCTGCTTGCGGGCGTCCATGTCGATGGCGGCGGCGGTGCTGCGGGCGATGGCGGCCAGATCGACGGTGGAGTCGGGATCGACCTCCAGCCGGCCGTAGTCGAGCCGCGACAGCGTCAGCAGGTCCTTGACGAGGCGGGTCATGCGGTCCACCTCGCTGTAGACGATGCCGAGGAAGCGGTGACGTGTCTCGGCGTCCATCTCGTCGAAGGCGTCCATCAGCGTTTCCGTGTAGCCCTTGATGTTCGTCAGAGGCGTGCGCAGCTCATGGGAGACGTTGGCGACGAACTCCTTGCGGGAATCGTCCAGGCGCTTCTGCTGCGTGATGTCGTGGAGCACGGCCATGACGCCGCTGTTGGCGTCGCCGATCTTCAGCGGCGCCAGGAAGACCTGCAGGCTGCGCTTGTTCACCGAATAATCGGCGCGGATGAACTTGCCGTCCTCATCCATGGTGCTCTTGTCGAGCTCCAGATCGGGGAAGACGTCGTTATAACGGGCCTGGGGCCAGAAGGAGCGGCCCAGCATATCCTCGGCCGCGGGATTGATGTGCATGATGTGGCCCTTGGTGTCGAAGGCGACGACGCCGTCGGCCATGTGGGTGAACAGAGTGTCGAGCTTGGCGCGCTCGTCCTCGATGGTGCGCAGGTTGTCCTGCAGGATGCCGCTCATCTCGTTGAACGTCTGGGTCAGCTCGCCGATCTCGTCCTGGGCGTAGACCTCGGCCTTCTGGCTGAAATCGCCCTGGGCGATCTGGATGGCCTGATCGGTCAGGCGCTCGATGGGCGTGGTGATCGTCTTGGACAGAAAAAAGCCCAGCACGACAGCCACCAGCACGCCGAACAGCATGGCGCGGATGAGGATCGTGAACAGGTTCCAGTTCGTCTCGTCCAGCTCCTGCTTCGTGTCCATGACGCCGACGATGTACCCCTCCCCGCTCTGGACGTTGATGGGGATGGCCACGTCAAAATAGCGGCCCAGCCGCTCCACGTCGTCGCCCACCTGGCCCTCCATGGCGCGGAGCATGTTGGGCGTCAGCTCCAGCGTGGTGCTGAGGCTGTCGTCGGACCCGGCCAGATACCGGCCCGTGGAGGCGTCGAGGACGTAGAAGGAGCGGTAGCTGTCCACGCCGATGGAGCCGGAGTAGGCTTCCAGTATCCCGCGCAGCTCCTGGGCCGGATCGGCGGCGCTGCTCTCCGTCTCCTCCAGCGTCAGGATGAACTCCGGTGTGAAGACCGCGTTCATCTGCGAGAGGAAGTTGTCGATGTTGTAGCTCGTCACCGAGTTGATCATGTAGGTGCCCACCACCGCGATGACCGAGATCATGATCAGCACGATGATCAGCACGAGCTTCATATGAAGGCTGCGGAACAGAGTGGGCACCTCCCTTCTGTGTGCCGCCGTGACGGGCGGCCATGGATACGCGTCCGCAGAGCGGACAGCTCAGAACTGCAGATAGTAGCCCGCGCCGCGGCGGGTCATCAGATATTTCGGATCGGCGGGGTCGTCTTCGAGCTTTTCCCGCAGGCGGCGCATGGCGACGTCGACGGCCCGAAGGTCGCCGTAGTAGTCATAGCCCCAGACCTTTTCCATCAGCTCCTCGCGGGTGACGACCCGCGCGCCGGCCTTGAAGAAATAGCACATGATGTCGTACTCCCGCTGGGTCAGCTCCAGCTGGCGGCCGGAGCGGGAAACGGTCTGCAAGTCGCGGTCCACGGTGAAGGGGCCGTAGGTCTCCCCGGCGGCGGGGGGCCTGATGCCCGCGGAGCGGCGGATGTTGGCCTTGATGCGGGCGGCCATCTCCTTGACGGAGAAGGGCTTGGTGATATAGTCGTCGGCGCCGGTGTCGAGGCCGAAGATCTTGTCGCGCTCCTCCTCGCGGGCGGTGACCATGATGACCGGCAGGGACGAGCGCTCGCGGATGCGTCTGAGCACCTCGAAGCCGTCCATCACGGGCAGCATGACGTCCAGCAGCACCAGATCGCACTTGCCGGACAGCGCCAGGTCGAGGCCCGTCTGACCGTCGTAGGCGGCGAGGATGTCATAGCCCTCGCGCTTCAAGTTGTAGGAGATCAGATCGACGATGCTCTTTTCGTCTTCGATGATCAAAACCGTACTCATGTTGTACTCCTGTTCTTTACAGCAGACCTCTGCTGCGGGCCATGGCCACGATGCAAATGGTCTTGGCGTCCGTGATCCCGCCGGAGGCGACGAGCGCGTCGAACCGGTTCAGCGGCAGGCGCTCGGCGTCGATCAGCTCGCCCTCGTCGGGGTGCTGGTCGCCGTGGTGGAGGCCGGTGGCGAAATACATGTGGAAGATCTCGTTGTAGACGCCGGGGCTGGGCCAGATCTTTCCCAGGAACTCCAGACGGTCGCAGGTGAGGCCCGTCTCCTCGCCCAGCTCGCGCAGGGCGGCGTCGCGGGGGTCCTCCCCTTCCTCCAGCTTCCCGGCGGGGACCTCGATGAGCTCCTGCCCGGTCACATAGCGGAACTGGCGGACGATCCACATCTCATCGCCCTCCACGGCGAGGACGACCACCGCGCCGCGGTGGCAGACGACCTCGCGCAGCGTCTCCCGGCCCGTGTCCTGCCGGACACGGTCGTGATGGACGGAGATGATCTTGCCCTTGAATACCTCTTTGGAATCGAGCTGTTCTTCAAAATGCGCCATATTATTTCTCCAGGATCTCCTGACGGATCAGGTTGAACACGTGGCTGGCCGTCGAATTGCGCACGCGCTGGCGGGAGCGCATGTAGCGCGGGTCGGGCTTGATGACCTTGTCCAGGCCCTCGGCGCTGATGCCGATATAGACGGTGCCAACGGGCTTCTCCGGGGTGCCGCCGCCGGGGCCGGCGATGCCGGTGGTGGAAACGCCCACGTCGGCGCCCGTCAGGGCGCGGACGCCCCGGGCCATCTCCAGCGCCGTCTCGGCGCTGACGGCGCCGAAGGCCTCCAGCGTCTCCTTTTTGACGCCCAGCAGCTTCATCTTCATCTCATTGGAATACGTGATCGCGCCGCCCACGTAGCAGGCGGAGCTGCCGGCGATGTCCGTCAGGCGCTTGCCCAGCAGGCCGCCGGTGCAGGACTCGGCGGTGGCGACGGTGAGGCCCTTCTCCGTCAGGCCCTTGACGACGACCTCCTCCAGCGACGAGACGTCGACGCCGTAGACGACGTCGCCCAGGACGCCGCGGATCTCCGCCACCACGGGGTCGATGAGGGCATAAGCCTCCTTCTCGCTGGCGGCGCGGGCTGTGACGCGGACCTCGCACTCGCCCTCCTTGGCGTAGGGGGCGGCGGTGGGGTTGGTCAGCGTGTTCATCAGGTAGGACAGCTTGTCCTCCATGGCGCTCTCGCCGAGGCCGAAGATCTTGATGAACCGGGAGCGGATGATCTGGCCGTCGGTGCAGAGGCGCTCCAGATACGGTCTGGCGCGGTATTTGAACATGGGGGTGCACTCGCTGGGAGGGCCGGGGAGCATCAGCACGTGGCAGCCCTCGGCGTAGAAGGCGCAGCCGGGGGCGGTGCCCCAGTCGTTGACGAGGACCTCGCAGCCCTCGGGCAGCATGGCCTGCTTTTCGTTGTTGGGCGTCATGCGCGCGCCCATGCGCTGGTGCAGGCGCTCCTGCTGCTCTTTATCCATATAGAGCTTCTTGCCGAAGCAGGCGGCGATGGTCTCCTTGGTCAGGTCGTCGGCCGTGGGGCCGAGACCGCCGGTGGTGATGATGATGTCGCTGCGGTTCTTGGCGATCTCCAGCGCAGCGGACAGCCGCGCGGGGTTGTCGCCCACCACGGTGTGATGGTAGACGTTGATGCCCAGCTCGGACAGGCCGAGGGAGATCATCTGGGCGTCGGTGTTGGCGATCTCGCCCAGCAGCAGCTCCGTGCCGACGGCTAATATTTCACAGTTCATCGTTTCGCTCCTTTTATCTTATCCTAACGTTACCTTCTCGATGCCCTCCACGGCGCGCTCGATCAGCGCGTCCACGTCAAGGCGCTTCTCCTGCTCCTCCACCTTGTCCAGGCGGGGCTTCGTCTGGGGGTGGCGGGGGGTGAAGACCGTGCAGCAGTCCTCGAAGGGCAGGTTCGACGTCTCGAAGGTGCCGATCTTCCGGGCAATGGAGATGATCTCCTCCTTGTCCAGGCCGATGGCCGGGCGGAAGACGGGCATGTAGCACACGGCCTGGGTGCAGCCCAGCGCCTCCATGGTCTGGCTGGCCACCTGGCCCAGGCTCTCGCCGGTGATCATGGCGCCGCAGTGCTGCATCTCGGCGGCGCGCTGGGCGATGCGCATCATGAAGCGGCGCATGAGGATCGTGAAGTAATCCTCCACGCAGTTCCTGGCGATGGCCAGCTGGATCTCGGTGAAGGGCACCAGCAGCACGGTGATCTTCCCCGTGTAGTCCGTGAGGATGTTGGCCAGCTCCAGCACCTTGTCCCGGGCCTCCTTGGAGGTGTAGGGGTAGCTGTAGAAGTGGACGGCGGCGATCTCCAGCCCGCGCTTGGCCATCATGTAGCCCGCCACGGGGGAATCGATGCCGCCGGACAGCAGCAGCATGGCGCGGCCGTTGGACCCCACAGGCATGCCGCCCGCGCCGCGCACCTTGTCCAGCGTGATATAGGCGCTCTTGTCGCGGACCTCCACGGTGATCGTCACCTGGGGGTCGCTCATGTCGGCCTTGAGGTGCGGATGCAGGTCGGACAGGTAGCCGCCCACCTCCACGCCGATCTGGGGCGAGGTCAGCGGGAAACGCTTGTCCGAGCGCTTGGCCTCCACCTTGAAGGTGCGGACGTTGTCCAGCCGGTCGCCCACGTACTCCGCGGCCGTTCTTTTGATGGCTTCGATATCCTTTTCGCAGGCCGCGCCTCTGGCCACGGCGTTGATGCCGAAGATCTTCTTTGCCGCGTCAAAGGCGGCGTCCATGTCCTGCTCGCCCATAGGCTCCACGTAGACCGTGGACTGCATGGACCAGACGTCGAACTGGCCGATCTTCTTCATGCGCTCGCGGATGATGCGCAGCAGTCGTTCTTCGAACTTATAGCGGTTGAGGCCCTTGAGGACGATCTCACCGCACTTGAGCAGCAATACTTCCTGCATGTGATTTCTCCTTAAAACAGTTTGGCGGCCTTCTCCAGCGACGCGCAGAACGATTCCACGTCGTCCATGGTGTTCTCCGGGCAGAAGCTGACGCGGAGGGCGGCGTCGATGTTGCGCTTGGGCAGGTGCATGGCGTCCAGCACGTGGGACTTCTTCCCTCTGGCACAGGCGGAGCCGCCGCTGACGTAGACGCCGTCGTCGCTGAGGGCGCGGATGTACACTTCGCTGCGCCCTCTGCACATGGACAGATTGACGATGTGGTCGGCGGAGCGCTCCGGGGTGTTGATCGTACCGCCCAGCGCCCGGACGCGCGCGATGAGTTCGTTTTTCAGCGACGCCATATGGCGGCCGTTCTCCTCCACAGCGGGCAGACGCTTTTCCACGGCGGCGGCGAAGGCCGCGATCTGAGGCATGCCCTCGGTGCCGGAGCGCATGGCGGACTCCTGTCCGCCGCCGAACAGCAGCGGGCGCAGCTTGAGCCCCGGCCGGATGTACAGTGCGCCGCAGCCCTTCATCCCGCCGATCTTGTGAGCCGAACAGGAGGCCAGGTCCACGTTTTTCAGCGGCATAGGACGCTTGAGGAAGTTCTGCACGCCGTCCAGGTGGAACAGCCCCTCGGGGTTGCTCTTTTTGAAGGCGGCGGCCGCCTCGGCGTAGGGCAGCAGCGCGCCGGTCTCGTTGTTGACGCCCTGCATGGACATCAGGATGGTGTCGGGCCGGACGGCCGACAGGACCTTGTCCAGGCTGACCGTGCCGTCGCGCTCCGGGAGGATCAGCGTCACCTCGAAGTCCTGATTCTTCAGGTCGTTGAGCGTGCGCAGCACGGCGTCGTGCTCGATGGCCGTGGAGATGATGTGCCTGCCGCGGTGCCTGTTCTTCATGGCCGCGCCGACGAGAGAGGTGTTGATGCTCTCGGTGCCGCAGGAGGTGAAGGTGACGCAGGCGGCCGGACAGCCCAAGGCAAGGGCCACGGCGGCCCTTGCCTTTTCCAGTGTTTCACGGGCAGCCCGCCCCGCCTCGTGGAGGGAGGACGGGTTGCCGTAGTTTTCCGTCATGACGGCCAGCGCCGCCTGCGCCGCTTCGGGCAGGACGGCGGTGGTCGCCGCGTTGTCGAGATAGACTGCCATTTACTTCGCCTTCTTTGCCCAGCTGTCCTTCAGCGTGACCGTGCGGTTGAAGACGGGATGGCCGGGGGCCGAATCCTTGCTGTCGGCGCAGAAATAGCCGAGGCGCATGAACTGGAACTTGTCGCCGGGCTTCGCCTCGCCCAGGCTCTTCTCCAGCTTGCAGCCCGTGAGGACCTTGAGGGAGTCGGGATTGAGGTAGTCGAGGAAGTTCTTGTCGGCGGCGTCGGGGGCGGGATCGGTGAAGAGGTTGGCGTAGACGCGGACCTCGGCCTCCACGGCCGTGTTGTCGTCCACCCAGTGGATCGTGCCCTTGACCTTGCGGCCGTCGGGGGCGTTGCCGCCGCGGGAGGCCAGGTCGCAGTCGGCGTGGATCACGGTGACGCGGCCCGTCTCATCCTTCTCGCAGGAGGTGGCTTTGATGATATACGCGCCCTTCAGCCGGACCTCCCCGCCGATGTACAGGCGGTTGTACTTGGGCACGGGGACCTCCATGAAGTCGTCGCGCTCGATCCACAGATTCTTCGAGAAGGCGACGCTGCGCGTGCCGTTCTCGGGCTTCTCGGGGTTGTTCTCCACCTCGAAGGTCTCGGTCTGACCGTCGGGATAGTTGTCCAGCACCAGCCTGACGGGGTCCAGCACGGCCATGACGCGGTCGGCGTTCTTGTTGAGGTCGTCGCGGATGCAGTGTTCGAGGAAGTCGTACTCCACGATGCCCGACACCTTGGTGATGCCGTTGCCCTCGCAGAAGGCGACGATGGACTCCGGCGTGTAGCCCCTGCGGCGCAGGCCGCACAGCGTGGGCATACGCGGATCGTCCCAGCCGGAGACGTAGCCCTCCTCCACCAGCTTGCGCAGCTTGCGCTTGCTCATGACGGTGTAGTTGATGTTCAGGCGGGAGAACTCGATCTGGCGGGGATGGGAGGGCACGGACACGTGCTCGATGACCCAGTTGTACAGGGGCCTGTGATCCTCGTACTCCAGGGAGCACAGGGAGTGGGTGATGCCCTCGATGGCGTCCTGGATGGGATGGGCGAAGTCGTACATCGGGAAGATGCACCACTTGGTGCCCTGACGGTGATGCTCGATATAGCGGATGCGGTACAGCACCGGGTCGCGCATGTTGAAGTTGCCGGAGGCCAAGTCGATCTTGGCGCGCAGCGTCATTCTGCCCTCGGGGAACTCGCCGTTCTTCATGCGCTCGAAGAGGTCGAGGTTTTCCTCGACGGGTCTGTCGCGGTAGGGGCTGACGGCGGGATGCGTCAGGTCGCCGCGGTAGTCGCGGAACTGGTCGGCAGACAGCTCGCAGACGTAGGCCAGGCCCTTTTTGATCAGCTCCACGGCGTACTCATAGGTCTGCTCGAAGTAGTCGGAGCCGTAGAAAAAGCGGTCGTCCCAGTCGAAGCCCAGCCAGTGGATGTCCTCCTTGATGGCGTCCACGTACTCCACATCCTCCTTGGCGGGATTCGTGTCGTCCATGCGCAGGTTGCAGATGCCGCCGAAGCGTCTGGCCGTGCCGAAATCGATCCACAGCGCCTTGCAGTGGCCGATGTGCAGGTAGCCGTTCGGCTCGGGCGGGAAGCGGGTGTGGACGTGGTCATAGACGCCCTCCGCCAGGTCTTCCTTTATAAAATCATCGATGAAGTTCGAAACTGTGTTTTCCATATCGTTCTCCTATAATGTCTCCATATAATCGCGGATGCGTTTCTCGCAGCGCTCTTTGCCCAGCAGCGCCATGACGGAGCAGAGGTCCGGGGTGTTCTTCCGGCCCGTGACCGCCATGCGCACCACGGCGCTGACGTCGCCCACGTGGCCCTTGAATGTGCCGGGCTCAGCGGATTTGAACTCCTTGACCTCGCTGGCGAAGCCCAGCGCCGGGCAGATGGTCTTCATCCTGGCGAACCACGTATCGCGGTCGTCGGCGGGATCGTAAACGGGCAGGTACTGCTCCAGGACCTGCTTCTGCAGCGCGGGATCCATCTCCAGCGTCTCGCTGCGCTCAAACAACTCGTCATAGAAATACGAGACGTACTCGCGCACGTCGCTCCACTTGGCGATGTCCTTGCGGGGCTTCTTGCCGCCGCGGTCGATGGCGAACAATCCCTCGGCGTAGGCGGGATCGGCGGCCAGGCAATCATACAGCTGCCCGTCATGCTCCTTCGCCCAGGCCGTCGCCAGCGCGGCGACCTTCTGCGCGTCGAAGCGGGAGATGACCTCGGCCGAGACGGAGCGCAGCTTCTTCAGGTCGAACAGTGCGCCGGACTGGCCCATCTTGTCCAGGCGGAACTTGTATTCGGTATAGGGCAGGTCCCGGTTGGCTCTGCGCCAGTCCTCATAGGTGGAGTTGGCCAGCGTCAGCAGGTATTCGATGACGCTGTCGGCGGGATAGCCCTCCTCGGTGAAGTAGCTGACGGCCGCCTCGGGGTCCTTGCGCTTGCTGAGCTTGCGCTTGCCGCCGTCCTCCTCCTTCATGACGGGGGCGACGTGGGCGAACTTGGGCGGCTTCATGCCCAGCACCTGGAACAGCTGCAGGTGGATGTTGACCGACGAGACCCACTCGTCGCCGCGGATGACGTGGGTGGTGCCCATGAGGCTGTCGTCCACGGCGTGGGCGAAGTGATAGGTGGGGATGCCGTCGCTCTTGAGCAGCACGATATCGACGATGTTCTCATCCATCTCGATCTGGCCCTTGATGACGTCCTTGTACTTGACGCGGCCGCCGGGCCTGCCGGGGGAGCGCAGGCGCATGACGTAGGGCTTGCCGGCCTTGATGTTCTCCTCGATCTGCTCATACGTCAGGTCGCGGCAGCGGGCGTATTCGCCGTGGTAGCCGGGCAGCGCCTTGTCCTTTTCCTGCCTGGCGCGGATCTCGCTGAGCTCCTCCTCGGTGCAGAAGCAGGGATATGCCAGGCCGCGCTCCACCAGATCCTTGCAGAAGGTCTGATAGACCTCGGCCCGGTGGCTCTGGGTGTAGGGCCCGTAGGCCCCCTGCTCTCCTTCCTTCAGCACGCCCTCGTCGAAGCGGATGCCGAAGCTGTCGAGCCCGTTCAGGATGGCCGAGATGCCGTCCTGCTGCTCGCGTTTTTTATCCGTGTCCTCGATCCTGAGCATCAGAACGCCGCCCGTCTGGTGGGCGCAGCGCTCGTTGACGAGAGAGGTGAACACCCCGCCGATGTGCAGGAAACCCGTGGGGCTGGGGGCGAAGCGGGTGACCATGGCCCCCTCGGGCAGCTGTCTGCGGGGGTAGATCTCCTCGCGGTACTGCTGCGCCGTCTTGGTGATATGGGGGAACAGCAGCTGAGCCAGTTTGTTGTGATCCATTTTTTCTCACTCCGATATTCGATAAATTGAAGATACTTAGACAATGATATCATATTATATAACAAAACAGCGTCTGAATCAAGGGCGGCGCATGGCCGCAGGCCGTTTTTCGGCCAAAAAATCGACGGTACGCGGAACTTTTCCCCGCGGCGGGAGTCTCTACAATATCCGTCAAATTTTAATAAATAATTATAGATTTATCTTGCCCCGCTATGCTATAATAGTATGACCTATTCCAACAAATCTCTTTGCAGGAGAAGCATCATGCCTGAAACCCCCAATCAGAACGATCAGTACGCGCAGCAGCTCCAGCGCCGCCGCAGGCGCAGACGCGCCGTGGCGCGCCGCAGACGGCTGCTGCTCATCGCCATCGCAGCGGTCGTGGTCTTTTTAGGATATACCATCTGGGACGTGCTGCGTCCCCCAGAGTTCAAGGACAACACGATCCAGCCCGTCAACGGCGAGCAGACGAGCACCGAAAAGTCCAATGATCTGGACGCCCAGACGCCCGTCAGCGAGGTCACCGAGCCCGTGGAGGTCAAGCCCGAGAAGCCGCCCAAGGTGCGCAAGGAGAACTACTACACCTTCGTCCTCGCCGGCACCAACGACGACTACAACACCGACACCATCATGCTGGGCAGCGTGGATACCGAGAAAGATATCGTCAACGTCGTCTCGATCCCCCGCGACACGATGATCGACATCCCCAACAACATCAAGAAGATCAACAGCTCCTACGGCCGCAACGGCATGGACGAGCTGTGCTACCAGCTCCAGCAGGTGACTGGCGTGTATCCGGACTATTACTGTCTGGTCAACATGACCGACTTCATCAAGGTGGTGGACGTCATCGGCGGCGTGTACTTCGACGTGCCCTACGACATGTATCACGAGGACGCCGACGAGCGCTTCAACATCAACCTCAGCAAGGGCTATCAGCTACTGGACGGCAAAAAGGCCATCCAGCTTGTCCGCTTCCGCGGCACGTCTGCCAGCGACTTCGGCCGCATGGAGGTCCAGCGCGACTTCCTCAAGGCCGTGGGCAAGAAGCTGGTGGACGAGTTCACCATCAGCCAGGCCAGCGACATCATCACCACCGTCGCCAAGAGCATCAAGACGAACATGCCCGTCAAGGACATGATCTGGTTCTATATCAACGTGGCCCGGGAGATCGATTTCGACAACGCCATCACCTTCGACACCATGCCCGGCACGTCCCCCGGCACGTGGAAGGGGCTGGAGTATATCTATCTGAGCCCCCGCGCCACCGTCGATTATATCAACCAGAAGATCAACCCCTTCACCACCGACCTCGATCTGGACGACGTCCATATCATCAGTCTCGTGGACAAATAAACGGCTACAGTCCGCAGCAGTGCTGCGGACTGTTTCATAAGGAGAGATCGCTGTGAGCAGTCTTTTGGAGAGCACGCGGAACACACGCGCCATTCTGGGCGAAAGCATGCGGTACATCCGCAGCGACGCCGTCACCGCGCCCACCGGGCGGGACCTCTCGTTCCTGCTGGCGCATGACGTGCAAACGGTCATCGACCTGCGCACGGAGGCGGAGGCCGCCGCGCGTCCCTGTCCCCTGGCACGCCATCCCTCGTTCCGCTATCATCTGCTGCCCGTGACGGGCGGCGACCGCGCTCCCGCAACGCCCTTCGAGGTCCCTCAGGCTTATTTCGCCATGTGCGACCGGCAGATGGCGCGGATACTCGGCCTGGCCGAGGGCGCTCCGGGCGGCGTGCTGTATTTCTGCAACGCCGGGAAGGACCGCACGGGCGTTGTGTCCGCGCTGCTGCTGCACCGGCTGGGGTACTCCGACGATTCCATCGCCGCCGACTACATGCGCTCTGCCGAGAACCTCTCCGACGTCCTGGCCGAATACCTGCGCCTTCACCCCGACACCGACCCCCAGGTCATCACGCCCAGACGCGCCTATATCACCTCCTTCCTGCGATTGCTGCGGGAACGGGGGTATTAAAAAACGAAAGCCGCCCTCGGGCGGCTTTTTTGATGCCGAATAAAGGGTTGACATTTGTTATCCTCTGTGATAAGCTCTATATAACAGCTGTTATCCTGTTGTGTGAGGTGCATCGAAATGAATAAACTCTCTCTGTCCGACGGCGAATGGAAGCTGATGAATCTGCTGTGGGACGAGCAGCCGCTGACCATCGGGCGCATAGTGGAGGCGCTGAAGGACGACACCGCATGGACGAAGGCGACGGTCAACATCATGCTGGGCCGTCTGGCCGACAAGGGCGCGGTGCGCGTGGACGCCTCCGGCCCGCGGAAGCTCTTCTATCCCCTGCTGGCCCGGGACGACGCCGTGCAGCAGGAGGCGCGGAACACGCTGTCGAAGATCAAGACCGGAGGGCTGGGCCTGCTGATCAGCACCATGACCCGGGAAAGCGAGCTGACGGACGCGGAGATCGACGAGCTGTACCGTATTCTGAAGGAGGGCCTGGACCGACATGATTAACGTGACATGGGCGCTTTCCTCCTGCGTGATGCTGCTGGCTGTCATCGCTCTGCGCGCATTCCTGGGCCGCCGTATGCGTCCGGGGCTGCGGTACGCGCTGTGGGGCCTCGTGCTGCTGCGGCTGTTGATCCCCGGCACCATCGGCAGCGCGCCCTGGAGCGTCGCCGCCACGGTCCGTCAGGCGAGTGAGACGAACACCGGGGCGCTGGCCGCAGCCGCGGCGAGCTACGATCTGCCCCGGGAGACCTTTGCGCAGGCGCGCCGGGAGGCGGCGGCCGAATATGAGGCCGCGGGGCTCGACCTGTCCCGCCTGGACGAGAGCGACCTCGACGCCCGCGCCTATGCGCGTATGAGCAGCGGCGTCACCGTCGGGAAGCTCCTGCAATGGCTCTGGCTGGCAGGCGTCTGCGGAACGGCAGGCGTGTTCCTCGCGTCCAACACCAGACTGCTTCACGCGCTGAAAAAGCGGCGCAGGCCCCTTCCCGTTCCCTGCCCGCTTCCGGTGTACGAGGCGGAGGGCCTCGGCTCCTCCTGCCTGCTGGGGAACACGATCTACGTCTCCCCGGAAACGGCCGCCGACGAAACACGGCTGCGCCATGTACTGGCCCACGAGCTGAGCCACCACCGTCACGGCGACCATATCTGGGTGCTGCTGCGGTGCGCGGCGCTGGCGCTCCACTGGTACGACCCGCTCGTCTGGTACGCGGCGTATCTGGCCAGGCAGGACAGCGAGCTCTTTGCCGACGCAGGCGCGCTGAAACATCTTGGTGAGGACGAACGGACGCGGTACGGCGCGACGCTGATCGAGCTGTCGGCCCGCCGCCCGGGGACCGCGCCGCTCCTCTGCGCGGCGACAGCCATGTACAACGGCAAGAGGTCCCTCCGGGAGCGCGTGACGATGATCGCCCGTCAGCCGCGAACGACTGCCGCGGTGGTGATCGCAGTCCTGTGCCTTGCCGCTGTCGCCGCAGGCTGCACCTTCGCGGGGATCATGATCCCGGAGACCGACGGGATCGCCGACGCAGACGGCGTACAGGTCCTGACGCCCGGGATCACCGCTGCGGAGACACATTTATACTATTATGACGAGACCGGTCTGCAGGACGACGTTGACGGCGCATTGGCGCTGACGGCGGACGAGAACCTTGCGGCGCTTTTGTCGCTGACATGGGAGGAAGCCGAGCCGCTCTCCTTCACCGAGCAAACGGAGGACCTCCACATCGCGCTGGAAGCCGGCGGCCGGCGGCTGACGGCCTACCGAGACGGGCGTCGGGTGCTTCTGGAAGCGAACGGACAGGCGCTGTGGCTGCGCACCGAGCTGGTCGAGGAGCGCACGTTTGACCGCGCCTTCGGCGCGCTGGCCGACTGGTACCGGGACGCCCACGCCGCCCAGCTGCACCGACGTCACGGCACGCCGCTGACGGGCGGCGAGCTGACCGATTGGCGTGCGGAGTTCGAAACGATCCGCGGCAAAGCGGTGAACCCCGTCACCTGCTTCTTTACCTCCTCTTACGACGACGCCCGCGACCTCGATCTCATCGCCTTTCTGGCCTACTGCCCTCTGGCGGAGGACGACGTCACCGACGCCGAGTTCGACGCGCTGGATCACGGCTGGATGCACGGCGACCACCGGGCGTCGCTGATCGAGATGCCCGTGCCCGTGCACCGCTACCGTGTCTCGCAGATCGACGAGCTGCTGACCCGGTACGCAGGCGTCACGGTGGACGAGCTGAACGTCGACTGGCGTCACGATGAGAGGACGATCTATTCGCCTGACCTCAACGCCTTCTACAACTTCACCAGCGACTTCGGATCGGGATTTTTCTATCCGCGATACGGCGAGCGTGAGGGCGACGTGGTGACGCTGTGGGCCGACTACGCCGTGCTGAGGCTCCGTGTGACGGAGGACGGCTATCACATCCTGTCCCATCTGCGCACCCGCGCGGCGGCGGAGCCTGTGGAGGCGCTGCTGCAGGCGCTCCGCGGCGAGCTCGCCTTCCCGCTGGACGTCAGCCAGACGCGCGCGCCGCTGGAGGTGGACGGCCTCTTCACCCTGCGGAGCCTGACGGCTGATGATACGGCGGATACAGATGAGGCTGCCTTCGCGCTGCTCGATCTGGACGGCGACGGCGCCGTCGAGGCTGTTTTCCGCCGTGGCGATTACCGGGGCTTTTACGTCCTGCGCTGGTGGGAGAGCCGCGTGTACGGCTATGAGTTCAACTACCGCGGGATGATGTCGCTCAAGGAGGACGGCACGTTCTTCGCCTCCGGCGGCGCGTCCGACAACGGCGCCGCGCATCTTCACTTCGACGGCGCGGCGATGTCGGTGGAGCCTGTCTTCTGGCAGCGCGGGGACAGCCGTACCGTAAACGGTCTGCCCGCCGACCGGGAATCGTTCCTCCGGGCGGAGGCGGCCCAAAACGAAAAAAAGGACGTCCGATGGCTCCCCTGCACGGCGGAGTCGATAGACGCCCTGTATCAATGATCTGTTTACGCAAAAAGCCGCCCGTCCGGGCGGCTTTTCTTATTCCTTGACGACTTCGATCGTGTCGATGCCGTAGCGCTCCATGAGGCGGCAGGCCTGCTGTGTGATGATCTCGCCGCTGACGACCACGGGGACGGCGGGCGGGCAGGAAACCGACGGGCAGGAGCAGATGCGCCCGGCGGCGCTTGATATGAGGACGCTCTCGCTGGGGGCCAGGAGCGCTGTGCGGATGGAGCAGGCGCGCTCCGGCAGGGCCAGTGCCTCGCAGGGATCGCGCCAGGGCGTCGGCTTGAAGGATGCGAAGGACGCTTCGATGCGCCGCAGGTCCTCCGGGCCGTTTTCCGGCGTCAGCATCAGCACCACAGCGTCCCGGTCGGCGAACTCGCACTCGATCGAATCATGGCGCAGATGCTCCGCCAGCGCCAGTCCCCCCGCGCCGTCGAAGACCGTAAGGCGCAGGGGATCGCTGTCCCAGACATGGAAGCCCTGCGCCCGGAGCGATGACTTGAGATGTGTCATCTCGTTGCAGAAAGCGGCGAGACGCGCCCGATAGCCGTCCGTCAGATACCGGTTGCAGAAGTCAAGCGACTGCAGGATCAGGTATGACGGGCTGGTGGAGCCGAAGGCGGCCATGGCCTCCATGGGCGATTTGCGCAGCTTCGGCAGGTAATCCTCTGCAATATGGAGATACGCGGCGCCCGTGACGGCAGGCAGCGTCTTGTGGGCGGAATCGCAGCACATGTCGGCCCCCAGCGTCATGGGGTGGCTGTCCTCGGGCAGGAAGCGCAGGTAGGCCCCGTGGGCGTTGTCCACCAGCAGCGGGACGCCGTGCGCATGACACACAGCGGCGATGGCGCGCAGATCGGGCGAGGAGCCCAGATAATCGGGGGCCGTCAGATAGACGGCCGAAGGCTTCTCCCCCGTCTCCAGCGCATGAAGCACGCCCCCGGCCGTGATGGGGCAGGCGCACAGGGACGCCCGCTCCCCCTCCGGCATCAGCCAGCGGACGCGCAGGTCCAGCAGACCGCTGGCGTGGAGGAACCCCCGGTGGGCGTTGCGCCCGGCGAGGATCAGCGACCCCTCCGGGCACACGAGCATCACCATGGCCCGCAAAGCCTGAGACGACCCGCCGGCGGAGTAGAGCGTGGCCCCGGAGCCGAACAGCGCGGACGCGATGCGCTGGCTTTCGGCGATGACGCCGCTCGCCTCATAGAGAGAGTCTGCGCCCTTGATCTCCGTCAGGTCGTAAGGCTCCCAGCCAAGAAAGGCTTTGCCCTTGTGCCCCGGCATGTGGGCGCGCACGCCGCGTTTTTCCGCGTAGTCACGGACGAAATCGCAGATGGGCGTGGGGGCGCTCATCAAAGCCCCTCCTCCATCTCGGCCACCTGCATCATGATGGCGCATTCCATGCGCTTTTTGAACAGCTTGCAGCCATATTCGTAGACGCCGTTGATGGAGCCCGTGGCGTGGTAGGCGTTGGCCGCACAGCCGCCGGAGCAGTAGAGCCTGGCCCAGCAGTCGCGGCATTCGGGGCGGGAGTAGGCGCTGACCTGCTTGAACCGATCGCGCAGCTCCGTATTGGTGACGCCCTTCCACAGGTCGCCCATGCTGTATTTCTCGTCGCCTACGAACTGGTGGCAGGGATACAGCTCGCCCCAGGGGGTGACGGCCATATACTCCGTGCCGGAGCCGCAGCCCGCGATGCGCTTGTAGATGCAGGGGCCGCTCTGCAGGTCGATCATGTAGTGGTAAAACGTGATGGGTCTGCCCTCACGCCTGCGCTTCAGCATCTCCATGGCCAGAAGCTCGTACTGCTCGAAGAGCTTCGGCAGATCCTCCTCCGTCAGGGCGTAGGGGTCGCCGGGCGCGCAGACCACGGGCTCCATGCTCAGCTCGGTGAAGCCCAGATCGGCCATGTGAAAGATATCCTCGGTGAAATCGACGTTGTTGTGGGTGAAGGTGCCGCGCATGTAGTAGTCCCTGCCCCCGCGGGCGGCGGCCAGCTTCTGAAACTTCGGGACGATGCGGTCATAGCTGCCGTTTCCGGCGTAGTCTTTGCGCAGATGGTCATGGATGTGTTTGCGGCCGTCGAGGCTCAGCACCACATTGTGCATCTCTTTGTTGCAGAAATCGATGACCTCGTCATCGATGAGCATGCCGTTGGTCGTCAGCGTGAAGCGGAAGTTCTTCCCCTTCTCCTGCTCGATGGAGCGTGCGTAGGCCACGGTGTCCTTGACCACCTGCCAGTTCATCAGCGGCTCGCCGCCGAAGAAGTCCACCTCCAGATTGCGCCGCGTGCCCGAGTTCTCGATCAGGAAATCGATGGCGCGCTTCGCCACGTCCAGCGTCATCAGCGCGCGTTCGCCGTGGTACTTGCCCTGAGAGGCGAAGCAGTATTCGCAGTTGAGGTTGCAGGTGTGGGCCACGTGCAGGCACAGCGCCTTGACGACGGTCTTGATGTTCCGGGCGTCCAGATCGAGGTCGGTAAACATGTCCTTGGAGAACAGCTTGTTCTGCCCCTTCAGCTCCTCGATGTCGTCCAGACAGTCGTTCAGATCCTGCTCCGTCACGTCCTCACGCTCGCCGTACTTCTCCAGCAGCGCGCGGACGATCTCTTCGCGGCTGTGGTCTTCGTAAAGGGCGATGGCGTCGTAGGCCACGTCGTCCACCGAGTGGACGGCGCCGCTGCAGGTGTCGATGACGATGTTGTAGCCGCCCAGCTTGTATTGATGTGTCATAGTATCACTCCGTAAAATGGCAGGAAAAAGGGCCCGAAGCAGATCGCCGGGCCCTTTCGTCTGTTTGGTTGTGGGCGATTATTTATCGCTGTTCTCGCACTTCTGGTTGGCGACGCCGCAGGAGGTCTTGCAGGCCGACTGGCAGGAGGTCTGGCATTCGCCGCAGCCGCCCTTGACGGCGCTCTTGCACAGATCGCGGGTCTCGAGAGTCTTTATTCTTTTCATGGTGTGATCCTCCGTTCGGGTATTAAAAAAGTACCTTTATATTAAACTATAAATCGGCCGATTTGTCAATACGCTTTGCTCCGTTACAACGCTGTCGCTGTTTTGTAACCGATTCGTTAATTTTCACAAAGATCGTCCGGCCGGGCGTTTTTCGGGCCAGCGGCGGGCGGGAAAGCCGCTTCTCAGCGGGCCTGACGCATCCTGATGTTTTGGGGCTGCTGTCAGGTTTTTCCCGGGGGGTTTACTCTTTGTTTTGTCGCCGCTTTTCCGCCGCGAGATGTGCGAAACTGTGGAAAACCCTGTGGATAATGTGGAAAACCCCGTGCTTTCGCCCCGCCGCGGGCTGTGCAAAAACCTTTGGAAAAAAGATTTGCCATTTTGTTGAAGGGCGTTTTCAACGGAAAGTTATTCGGGCTTTACGTCATTTTCACCAAAGGGCGGGATGTACGCCTGGCTCGAGGCGTCCCGGTCCTGAAAGTAGCCTCGAAAGCCCAGATCGAGGGCCCGTCGGGCGACCTTGCGGTACTCGAAGGTGGTGATGCGGCGGTCGATCTCGGGGTAGTCCTTACAGGAGGGCATGGGGGTGAACTGGCTCATGAGGCTGAGATAATAGTTCTCTGTGCCGAAGCTTTCCGCCAGCGCTTCCAGCACGGCGATGGAGTCCCTGTACGCGCCGGGCATGACGAGATGGCGGATCACGACGCCCCGCTGCAGAATGCCGTCCTGATCCAGCACCAGACGCGGCGACTGGCGCAGCATCTCGGCGATCGCCTCCATGGCGCGGTCGTAATAATCGGGGGCGGCGGAGTAGCGCGCGGACAGCTCCGCGCTCCTGTATTTGAAGTCCGGCAGCCACACCTGCACGCTCCCCTCCAGGGCCTTCAGCGTCTCGACGCGCTCATAGCCGCCGCAGTTGAAGACCACGGGCACGTGCAGGAAGTCACACGCCCGGTCCAGTGCCTGCAGGACGCCCGGGACGAAATGGGTGGCGGTGACGAGGTTGACGTTGTGGCAGCCCATGTCCTGCAGCTCCAGAAAGATGTCCGCCAGACGCGAGGCGGTGATCTCCGTGCCCATGCCGCGGCTGACCTCGTAATTCTGACAGAAGACGCACTTCATCGTGCAGCCGGAGAAAAAGACGGTGCCGGAGCCCCGCGTCCCGCTGATGCACGGCTCCTCCCAAAGGTGCTTCTGGTACCGGGCCACCCGCAGGATGTCGCTCTGGCCGCAGAAGCCCCTTTTGGTCCGGCGGTCGACGCCGCAGGCCCGGGGACAGAGGCGGCAGTTTTCGTAAGTCATTCCCTGAACCTCCCTCCGCGCTCTTGCCTTGACGGCGGGAGGCGGTGTATAATATATTTATTATGGTATAAAAAGCCCCGCCGTTTGTCAAGCGGCGGGCGCGGAACACGAACGATCGGAGGAAACTCTTATGAAATACGGATTCTCCACGGTAGCCGCCGCCGTGCCCAGGGTGACGGTGGGCGACTGCATGGCAAACGCCGACGCCGTGCTGGCACTGGCCCGGGAGGCGGACGAGAAGGGCGCGGCCCTGGTGGTCTTCCCCGAGCTGTGCCTGACGGGCTACACCTGCGGCGACCTGTTCACGCAGGAGCACCTGCTGGATCAGGCGCTGAAGGCGCTGGAGCGCGTCGTCACAGAGGGCGCGGGCCTGTCCTGCGCGCTCGTCGTCGGCCTGCCCTTCCGCTTCGGCGCTTCGCTGTACAACGTGGCGGCGGTGGTCCATCAGGGGAAGATCTGCGGCCTCGTGCCCAAGACGTACATCCCCAACTACGGCGAGTTTTACGAGCTGCGCCACTTCCAGCCCGCCTTTGAGGGGCTGAAGGAGGCGGCGGTCTGCGGGCAGACCGTGCCCTTCGGCACGGGGCTGCTGTTCTGCTCGTCCATCGATCCCCTGTTCCGCTTCGGCGTGGAGATCTGCGAGGACCTGTGGGCCCCCGCGCCGCCGTCCACGGACCTGTGCCGCCGCGGCGCTCTCGTCATGTGCAACCTGTCGGCCGGCAACGAGACCGTCGGCAAGGAGCAGTACCGCCGCGACCTCGTGACCATGCAGAGCGCCAGGGACGTGTGCGCCTACGTCTACGCGGGCGCGGGCGACGGCGAATCGACCACAGACTCCGTTTTCTCCGGCCACAGCATGGTGGCCGAGAACGGCGTGCTGCGGGGCGAGCTGGCCCCCTTCTCCGGCGGGTCGCTGCTGCTGCGGCAGGTCGATCTGTCTTATCTCAGCCACGACCGACTGAAAATGAACACCTTCTTCGCCCCCGCCGATGACTTCAAAACTGTCACGCTGCCCCTGCACGCCAGCGACGAGCGCGTGACCCGGTTCGTCGATCCCGATCCCTTCGTCCCCTCGGACCCCGCCAAGCGCGCGGAGCGCTGCGCCTCGATCCTGACCATGCAGGCCTGGGGCCTCAAGCGCAGGCTGGAGCACACGCACTGCAAAACGGCCGTCATCGGCATCTCCGGCGGTCTCGACTCGACGCTGGCGCTGCTCGTCACCTGCCGGGCCTTCGACATGCTGGGGCTCGACAAGAGCGGCGTGGTGGCCATCACCATGCCCTGCTTCGGCACCACCTCCCGCACGAAGAACAACGCCTACGGCCTTTGCTCGGCTCTGGGCGTGTCGCTGATGGAGGTCAGCATCGCCGAGGCGGTCAAGGTGCATTTCAGCGACATCGGCCAGTCCATGGACGACCACGACGTCACCTTTGAAAACGCCCAGGCCCGCGAGCGCACCCAGGTGCTGATGGACGTGGCCAACAAGCGCGGCGGCATGGTCATCGGCACCGGCGACCTCAGCGAGCTGGCGCTGGGCTGGGCCACCTACAACGGCGATCACATGTCCATGTACGGTGTCAACGCCTCCGTCCCCAAGATGCTGGTGCGCCATCTGGTGGCCTATGTGGCCGACACCTGCGGCCGGGACGACCTGAGCCGCGTGCTGCGCGACATCCTCGACACCCCGGTCTCCCCGGAGCTGCTGCCGCCCACGGACGGCGAGATCTCCCAGAAGACCGAGGATCTGGTGGGCCCCTATCGCCTCCACGATTTCTTCCTCTACAACACCCTCCGCTGCGGCTTCACCCCGGCGAAGGTCTATCTGCTGGCCAAAAAGGCCTTTGAAGGCGTCTACGACGACGCGTTCATCCTCAGCTGGCTGCGCGTGTTCTACCGCCGCTTCTTCGCCCAGCAGTTCAAGCGCTCCTGCCTGCCCGACGGCCCGAAGGTCGGTTCCGTGACGCTGTCCCCCCGCGGAGACTGGCGCATGCCCTCCGACGCTGTCGCCGCTTCGTGGCTGCGGGAGGTCGACGGTCTGCGCTGATGCTGGACGTCGGCGTACAGGTCTCGGCGGCCACGGTCTTCGTCCAGGGCCTGCTGAGCTTCTTTTCCCCCTGCGTGCTGCCGCTGCTGCCGTTGTATTTCGGTTATCTGTCCGGCGGCATGAGCGGCGATGACGGCGCGTACCCCCGGTCCCGGGTGATGGTGAACACCGTCTGCTTCGCGCTGGGCGTCAGCGCATCGTTTTTCCTGCTGGGGCTGGGCTTCACGGCTCTGGGACGGTTTTTCAGCGCCTGGCGCGGCGTGCTGACGAAGGTCGGCGGCGTGCTGATCATTCTGCTGGGCCTGTATCAGCTGGGTCTGTTCGGCTCCTCGATCTTCCTTTCAAAGGAGCGGCGGCTCCCGCTGCCGCTGGAGAAGCTGCCCGAGAGCCCGCTGACCGCGCTGTTGCTGGGCTTTACGTTCAGCTTCGCCTGGACGCCCTGCGTGGGGCCGGCGCTGAGCGCCGTGCTGCTGATGGCCGGGTCCAGCGCCTCCCAGACGGCGGGGCTGCTGCTGATCGGTGTGTACACGCTGGGGTTCGTGCTGCCCTTCCTGGCGGCGGGTCTGTTCACGGGCGCGCTGCTGCGGTTCTTCTCCCGCCACGGCGACGTGGTCAGATACACGGTCAAGACCGGCGGCGCGCTGATGCTCGTCATGGGCGTGCTGGTGCTGACGGGCCGGATGAACGGTCTGGCGGCCACGCTGGCCTCCGCTGGTACGCCGGAGCCCGCAGCACAGGCGACCGGGGAGCCCGCGGTGGAGGAGCCGACCGTTCAGGAGGAGCTGACTGCCTCCGCGGAGCCGGAGGAGGAGGTCTTCCCTGCCCCCGAAATGACGCTCGTGGATCAGTACGGCACGATCCACACGCTGTCGGACTACAAGGGCAAGACGGTGTTCCTCAACTTCTGGGCCACATGGTGCCCGCCCTGCCGGGCGGAGATGCCCGATATTCAGAGCCTCTACGAGGAGTACGGCGAAAATCAGGAGGACCTGATTGTCCTCGGCGTGGCCAACCCCAAGTCCGACCGCTACCCCAACGCCAACGACGGCACGGCTGATGAAGTCGCCGCCTTCCTGGAGGAGAACGGGTACACCTATCCCGTGCTGATGGACGACTCCGGCCAGTCCCTGGCCCAGTACGGCATCAGCGCCTTCCCCACCACCTTCATGATCGACCGGGATGGCAACATCTACGGCTACCTCAGCGGCTCCATGTCCGCCGAGATCATGCATAAGATCGTCACAATGACGATGGACAGCCAGGAGTAAAGTTATTACCTTTACACCTTTTCCGGAGCTTTCCCATGAAAAATCTCTTGCGTTCCGCCAAAGAATACCTGAAAAAATGCGACCTGCTGCTGCTGGGGATGGCTGTCGTCATCTCCTGCGTCGGCATGGTCGCCATCTACAGCGCCACCTACAGCTACCACCGCCCCAAGTTCCTCATCGTGCAGGGGGCGGCGATCCTCATCGGGGTGTGCGCTTATTTCGTCGTGAGCCTCATCGACCTGGACCGCTTCGGGGACCTGTGGCCGGCGGCGCTGGTGCTGAACCTGCTGCTGCTGTTTTCGCTGAAGTTCCTCGGCGAGGGCAGCGAGTCCACGGGCAACAACAGCTGGATCCGCTTCGGTCCCATCGGCATCCAGCCTGCGGAGATCGGCAAGATCATCTTCGTCTTCACGTTCGCGCGGCACATCCACGCCCTGCGCGACAAGCTGGACAGCCCCACGGCGTTGCTGCAGCTGCTGGCCCACGCGCTGATCACGGCGGGATTCGTCTATCTGTTCTCCGACGACCTGGGCATGTGCGTCATCTATATGATGATCACGGTGGTGATGCTGTTCGCCTCCGGCCTGCCCATGAAGTTCTTCCTGCCGCTGTGCGCGCTGGGCGGCGGCGCGCTGGCGCCCATGTGGCGCTGGTTCCTCAAGGATTACCACAAGCTGCGCATCCTTGTTCTGTTCGACCCCGACGTCAGCCCCAGGATCGCCTACAACGGCATCCAGAGCATGGTGGCCGTGGGTGGCGGCGGACTGTTCGGCTACGGGTTCCTCAAGGGGCCACAGACCCAGTATTCGGTCCTGCCGGCCAAGCACACGGACTTCATCTTCGCCTCCATCAGCGAGGAATGGGGATTCATCGGCTCCGTTGCGGTGCTGGTGATGCTGGCGAGCCTCGTGTGGCGGCTGTTCTACAACGCCTCACAGGTCCACGACCGGTTCTCCTACCTGATCTGCGTGGGCATCGGCGGCATGCTGATGAGCCAGATCATGATCAACGTGGGCATGTGCCTCGGCGTGATGCCGGTCATCGGCATCACGCTGCCGTTCATCAGCTACGGCGGCACGTCGGTGGTCGCCACCTTCGCGGCGCTGGGTCTCGTCTGCGGCGTGCGGATGCGGCAGCGGCCGGAGCGTCTGCTGTAAGGAAAAAGCCCGGGCAGCCCCGGGCTTTCGTTCTGTCAGGATAAGATCACACGGAACAGGCTCACGCCTCAACGCCTCATTTCCCCGGCGTCAGCCGGATCACGGCCACCTCGGCGTGACAGCCGGTGCGGATGCGCGGGCCCCAGGTGCCGATGCCGGAGGAGACGATCATCGTGCAGCCGTCCTCGGTCTTGCGCCCGTAATCGGGGTGATAGATGCTCCCGGTGGCGAGGCCGAAGGGGAACATCTGGCCGTTGTGGGTGTGGCCGCAGAGGATCAGATCGGCGCCAGCCGCCTTTTCCTCCGGGAAAAAGCCCGGCTGATGGTCCAGCAATACTGTAAAGGTCTTTTCCTTGTCTATCTCTTTTAAGAGCTGATCGCAGGGCATCCTGTCGCGTTCCGCATCGTCCTTTCTCCCCGCGACGGCCACCGCGCCGTCCAACGCGACCTCGTCCCGCAGGACGCGGACGCCCCAGCGCGTCAGCAGCTGCTGGGCCGCGTCCTCCTGCCCCTTGAACGCGCCGTCGTGGTTGCCCAGGCAGGCGTAGATACCTCTCTTCGCCCGCAGGCGGGCGAACTCGCGCCCGGCGGCCTCCTTGTCCAGAACGAGGTCGGGCCCCTCGTCCAGGGTATCTCCGGCCAGCAGGACGTAATCGGCGTCCGCCGCGTTGACGGCGTCGATCATGGGCGCCAGCTGCTTTGCATCGATGATCCAGCCCAGATGGACGTCGGAGATCAGCGCCAGCGTCAGCGGTTCGGGGATATCGGCCTCCACCGTGTAGTCGGTGCGGACGATCCGCCGGGCGTTCCACACGCCGTAGGCCGTCACGCAGGCGGCGAGCAGCAGCAGGACTGCCGCGACGATCGGTCCGCCGCGCGTCAGCAGATCGGCGGCGGGTACGAGGAGCAGCAGGATCAGATACGACTGCAGGTACCAGCCGCCGACGGTATTGAGCGCTTTGGACAGCTTCAGCGGCATAAACGTCTCGAACTGACTGAACAGAAACGCGGTGGCCAGCACAGCGAAGCAGATCGCCCACAGCCAGCCGCCGGACGTCAGGCCCAGCCACCGCCACAGGCGGGCGGCGATATACCAGTTGGTCCCGCCGTAAACGGCCAGGAACCCGAGGAGCGCAAGGAGCATCGTATTCCCTCTTTCCCGAATAAAGGAGTGTTTTCATGGAGATCTTCATGCCGAGACCGGCTGTCTCACCCGCCGCCGGGACGTTGCCGCAGGATCTGCAGTGGGCTGCGGAGGATGAAACGGCTGTAAAAGATAAAGACTTTACAGGACAGTCTGCACACGGCTATGAGCTGCTTCGCAGCGATATCAGCGGCTGCCGCTTCACACGCTGTGACCTTGGCGGGGCCGATCTGCGGAAAAGCGTCTTCGAGGACGTGGTGTTCCGTGACTGCGATCTGAGTGCCTGCCGCCTGGACGACTGCTACTTCCGCCGCGTCGCCTTTCTCGGCTGCCGCATGACCGGCGCGCGGCTGGACGCCTGCGGACTGAACAACGTTCTGTTCGAGGATTGCCTGATGAATTACGTCCATCTGGACCGGGGACGCGCGGAGCGCGCGATCTTCCGCCGGGGGCGCATGAGCGAGAGCGTCTTCAGCGAAACGGCTTTCAAAAGCTGCGCCTTCGAGGACTGCGACCTCAGCGGGTGCGACTTCATGCACGCGGGGCTTCGCGGTATGGATTTCACGTCCAGCAACATCAGCGGCGCGTATTTCGCGCTGAACGAGCTGCGCGGGGCTGTCTTTTCCCCGGAGCAGGCGGTCATGCTGATCCGCACGCTGGGGATCAGCGTGCGTGAGTGATAGCTTATTGTACGCCTTTGACCGCGGTTCAAGTCAAGGAATCGCGGTGATTGTTTTCAATTCCTTTACAAAACGGAGGATACACCGATGAAAGTGACGTTTTTCGGCACAACGACGCTACTTTTCGACGACGGGAAGGATCAGATCTTCTTCGACGTCCACTTCACGCGGCCGTCCCTGATGAAGTACATCTTCGGCAGCCAGGGCACGGATACGGCGCTGGCGGACAGGCTGCTGGCGGCGCACCATGTAGATCGCCTGCGGGCGGCGTTCATCTCCCACACCCACCACGACCACGTCATGGACGCCCCCTACGTGGTCAACTGCTGCGGCGCGCAGCTCTACGGCTCCTCCTCGGCGCTGAACGTGGCCCGGGGCGGCGATGTGCCCGAGGCGCGGCTGACGGAGTTCCGCGGCGGCGAGACGTTCACCGCGGGCGGCTTCAGCGTCAGGGTGATCCCCTCCATCCACTCCAAGCCGACGATCCTCAACAACGACCTGGGCCAGACCATCGACGCGCCGCTGCGTCAGCCCGCGCGGCTGCGGGATTACAAGGAAGGCGGCTCCTTCGACTTCATCGTCAAGGCTGAGGGCAAGACCTTCGTGATCCGGCCCAGCTTCAACTACATCCCCGGTCAGCTGGACGATGTCCGTGGAGATGTTCTGTTCCTGGGCGTGGCCGGACTGGCCAAGGCCGACGGCGAGACCGAGCGGCGGTTCTTCGCGGAGACCGTTGACAAGGTGCATCCCCGGGTGGTGATCCCGCTGCACTGGGACAACTTCTTCTCCCCGCTGACGAAGCCCGTGCGCGGGATGATCCGGCCCGTGGAGAAGACCGAAGTGGTGTTCTATAAGCTGGCACGGTACTGCGAGGCCCATCAGATCGACTGTCTGATCCAGCCGCCCCGTACCAGTATTACACTGTAAAGGTTTTTTCTTTACACTATCACCGGAGGTGCGCCATGGTTGAACGGACCTTTGAGACGCCGTGCGGCGTCATTCACTACTGGATGAACGACCTGCAGACGACCCATACCCTCGTTTTCCTCCCCGGATTGACGGCCGATCACCGCCTGTTCGAGCGCCAGATCGCCCATTTCGCCGGGAAGACGCGCCTGCTGGTGTGGGACGCGCCGGGGCACGGTGCGTCGCGGCCCTTCCGGCTCGATTTCACGCTGGCGGACAAAGCGCTCTGGCTGGGCGACATCCTGGAGCGGGAGCGGATCATGGAGCCCGTGCTGGTGGGGCAGTCCATGGGCGGCTATGTGGCCCAGTCGTTCCTGCAGCATTTTCCCGGCTGGGCGCGCGGGTTCATCTCCATCGACTCCGCGCCGCTGGGGCGGTCGTACATGACGGCGGCGGAACTCTGGGCGCTCAAGCGCATGGAGCCGGTCTACCGCCGGTATCCCTGGAAGTTGCTGCTGCGTTCCGGCACCGAGGGCGTCGCGGTGACGGCCTACGGCCGCGCGCTCATGCGCCGGATGATGCGCTCCTTTGAGGGCCGCCAGGACGAATACGCCCTGCTGGCTGGGCACGGCTTCCGCATACTGGCCGAGGCCGTGGAGGCTGATCTCCCCTACCGCATCGACTGTCCGGCGCTGCTGATCTGCGGCGAGAAGGACCGGGCGGGCTCGGCGAAGCGGTACAACCGCGCCTGGCACGAGAAGACCGGCATCCCCATCGTCTGGCTCAAGGGCGCGGGACACAACGCCAACACGGACCGGGCCGAGGAGGTCGACAGGCTGATCGAACAATTCCTCGATGACCTCAACTGAATCATCGGAAAACGAAAGAAGGCCGCTGACTCGATGCGAGTCAGCGGCCTTTTGCGCGATTTTGATTACTTCTTCTCCGCGAACTTCTTCGCGATGGCGATGAGGATGTCGCGGCAGGCGTGCATCTCCTGGACGGAGACGTACTCATAGCGGCTGTGGGCGTTGTGACCGCCGGTGCCCAGGTTCGGGCAGGGCAGGCCCTTATAGCTCAGCTGCGCGCCGTCGGTGCCGCCGCGGGCGGCCTGGGAGTAGGGCTTGAAGCCGGACTCGGTGACGGCCTCGTAGGCGATGTCGATCAGCTCGGGATGCTCCATGACGGGCTCCTTCATGTTGTAGTAGGAATCCTTCAGGGTGAGCACCACGGTGCCCTCGCCGTACTTCTCGTTCATATAGGCGGCGATCTTCTCAAAACGGGCCTTCTTCTGCTCGAAGAGGGTCTTGTCGTGGTCGCGGATGATGTACTCCATCAGCGTGTGCTCCACGTTGCCGCTCATGCCGTTGAGGTGGCTGAAGCCCTCGTAACCCTCGGTGAACTGCGGGGCCTCGTTGACGGGCAGCATGGAATGGAACTCCATGCCCAGCCACAGGGAGTTGAGCATCTTGTTCTTGGCCCCGCCGGGATGGGTGTTGGTGCCGTTGAACTCGACCTTGGCGGCGCAGGCGTTGAAGTTCTCATAGGAGACGGCGCCGGGGTCGCCGCCATCCACGGTGTACGCCATGACGGCGCCGAAGCCAGGAACGTCGAACTTCAGCGTGCCGCGGCCGATCTCCTCGTCGGGCGTGAAGCCCAGCTTGATCGTGCCGTGCTTGACCTCGGGATGATCGAGGAAATACTGGGCCATGTCGAGGATCTCGACGATGCCGGCCTTGTCGTCGCCGCCCAGCAGCGTTGTGCCGTCGGTGACGATCAGGGTGTGGCCCACGTGCTTCTCCAGCGGCGTCAGGACGATGCCCTTCTCCTCGTTGAGCACCACGTCGCCGCCCTTGTATTCCACGTAGCGGGGCTTGATGTTCTCGCAGGGCATGTCGATGACCGTATCCATGTGGGCGATGAAGCCGACGGTGGGCGCGTCGCAGTTGCCGGGGACGGTGCCGTAGACGTAGCCGTACTCATCCATGAAGGCATCCTGGATGCCCATGGCCTTCATATCCTCGACGATGATCGCGCCTAGGACCTTCTGCTCGGGGGTCGAGGGGATCGTCTGGGACTTGGGGTTCGAGTTGGTGCCGACAGCGACGTACTTCAGAAATCTTTCCATCATGTCCATGATCGTTCTCTCTCCTTTATACAATATATTATTTCAGATAAGGTTCCAGGACCCCGAAGGGCAGCTCCATGACGGTCTCGCCGTTGGGCGCCGTACCGGCGGGCAGGCCGATCCAGACCGTCTCGCGGTCGAAGGTCAGCTCCTCGCCGGGGAGGAAGTCCGCCAGCCACTCGTCGCCGCAGCCGTGCCGGGCGCACCAGTCTTTGGCGGCCTCCGTCAGGCTTTCCATGGCCGCGCCGCGGTCCTCCACCAGATCGTCGAAGCGCAGCAGCCAGCCGGTGGACGCGCTGAACACGTCGCCGAACCACACAGTGGGGCTTCGGCCCAGGGTATCGACGCCGTTCAGCGTGCCCAGGGCGCAGACGTAACCCTCCGGCGCGTCCAGCAGCTGATACTCCACGACGCTCTCGCGCACCACGGCGGAGGGCATCTCGGCGGCCAGGGCGAAGAGGCTCTCCTCGTCCTCCTTCAGCGCGGCAAGCTCCTCCTCGTAGTGGGCGTTGATGTTCTGCACGGCCTGGTCCTCACTCTCGCCGAACCAGGGCAGCGACACGCGGTAACGGGCCAGCACGGCGCCCGTGTCGTCCTTATAGAGATCGTCCAGCTGCAGATGCTCGCTGTCCAGCAGCGCGGCGTAGTCCACGGCCTCCTGCTGGGCGGCTGTGTTGTTCAGGGTCTCCTGGTCGGCCCGGGCCTCCTCCGGATCGTCGAAATGGAGCAGCGTGCAGCCCGATAACAGGCTGACGCTCAAGGCCAGGGCGGCCAGCTTGGTCGCGTACTTGTTCATTCAAAAAAGCTCCGGGAAAAAGGGATTATTGCGCGATGAGCGCGGCGAAGGCCCTGCCGGCCTCCGCGAGTGCGGGCAGCATGTAGCCGCGGTTGAAGCGGATGACGGGCAGGCGCTCCACGGTCTTCAGCTCCATGTGGCGCATGCACTCCTCCATGGCGTTCAGGCACTGGATCGCGCCGTTGCCGCTGCCGCCGGCGCAGGCCGTCAGCAGCACGGGCTTCCCGGCCAGGCGGTGGTCTCCGTGGGAGTTCTCCATGCGGCGCAGGCGGTCGATAAACGCCTTGAGACATTCGGTCATGTTGTGCCAGTAGACGGCCGTGACGAAAACGACGCCGTCGCAGTGCTGCAGCGTCTCGTAGGCACCGGCGAAATCGTCGCCGATGACGCAGCGTCCCTCGGCCCGGCAGAGGCCGAAGCCGTTGCCGCAGGCGCGGCAGTGCTCCAGGTGCAGACCGTTGAGCCACAGCTCCTCCAGCTCACATCCGGCGGATCTGAGGCCGTCCATGAGGCTGTTCTTCGCCGCGGCGGTGAGGCCGTCCCGGTTGGGACTGGACCAGACGATGGCGATCTTCATGAGTTTCCCTCCATTATAAGAAATCTTTATAGGGCGATCAGCAATCCCTGCTTCTTATTTCTCCGCGTATTCCCTGCACAGATCGATGAAATACTTGAACAGCGGGGCGAAGTCGGGGGTGCGGTCGTCCCACATGATGTTCGTCAGGCGCTCGGGATGGAACTGGGTGCCGAAGATGGGCAGGCTCTCATGCTCGAAGCCCTCCACGATGCCCTCCACGGACCAGGCCGTTTCGATCAGACCCTCGGCCAGACCGCGCACCGCCTGATGATGGGTAGAGTTGACGCGGAAGTTCTCGCCGAACAGTCTGTAAAGCAGGCTGCCCTCCTTGGTGCGCAGGGGGTGGCGGATCTCGCGGTTCATATGGACGAAGCCGCACTGCTCCACCAGATCCTGATACAGGCCACCGCCCATGGCGACGTTGATGAACTGGAAGCCGCGGCAGATGCCGAAGATGGGCTTCTTTTTGGCGTAGAACGCCTTGAACAGCGCCATTTCATACTCATCGCGGATGTCGTCGTAGCGGACGCTGTCGTTGAGCTTTTCCTCGCCCAGCCACTTGGGGTTGATGTCCTCGCCGCCGCTGAGCAGCAGGCCGTCGCACAGCTCGGCCAGCTCCTCCACGCAGTTCTCGGTGGTCAGGAAGGGCACGCCGCCCGCCAGCTCGATGGCTCTGGGATAGGCCGAGGGCGAGACGATCTTGCGCTGGCCGAGGGACTGGACGTTGTCGGCTCCCGCACCGTCGCCGAAGGTGGCAAGGGCGTCAGAGGTGTTGCTGATGCAGATGATGGGTTTTCCGAGTACCATAATGATCTTCTCCTTTAACAGCCCGCGGGCTTTTCTCAGATAACTGTTCTATTATAGCAGACAACACATGGGATTTCAACAGCAGACGTCGTGACGCCGGGCGCGTCATAAAAGTTTGTTATACCCCAATAAAATGTTGACTTGGAAACAGTCTTCTTGTATAATATGGCTGTTTGCGATCAATGAATAAGGCCGCAGAGGCTGCGGCGAAAGAGGAATGAAATGAATATGACCTGGTTTGATTACCTGACCCTGGCCATCCGGTTTTTCGGCGGCCTGGGGATCTTCTTCTTCGGTATGTCGACCATGAGCGCCGCGCTGGAGCAGATGGCCGGCGAAAAGCTGCAGAAGACGCTGGAGGCCATGACGGGCAACATCATCAAGGCGGTCATCGCCGGCGCGCTCGTCACGGCAGTGATCCAGAGCTCCACGGGCACCACCGTCATGGTGGTCGGCTTCGTCAACGCGGGAATCATGACCCTGCGGCAGGCCGTGGGCATCATCATGGGCGCCAATATCGGAACGACCGTCACGGCACAGCTGCTGAGTCTGGACTCCGGCTCCGGGGGGAGCATCATGGGTCTGCTGAAGCCTTCGGTGCTGTGCTATATCCTGCTGGCGCTGGGCGCCATCACGATGACCTTTTCCAAAAAGAAAAAGCTGCGCAAGCTGTGCGAGATCCTGATCGGCGTGGGCCTTCTGTTCGTCGGTATGACGACCATGGAGACCGCCGTGTCGGTGCTCAACGAGCTGCCCGCCTTCCGGCAGGCGTTCATCGTGCTGAAGAATCCCGTACTTGGCATCGCCGTGGGCGCGTTCATCACCGCCCTGCTCCACAGCTCCGCCGCCTCCATCGGCATCCTGCAGGCGGCCGCCGCTACGGGCGCCGTCACCTACGCCGCCGCGCTGCCCATCATCATGGGCCAGAACATCGGCACCTGCTGGACGTCCATCGAGTCGTCCATGGGCGCCACGAAGAACGCCAGGCGCGCGGCCATGATCCACTTTTTCTTCAACCTGATCGGCTCAGTCCTGTTCATCATCGCCATCTACAGCATCAACGCCGTGGTCGGCTTCGATTTCTGGAACGAGCCCGTGAACAAGTCCGGCATCGCCAACTTCCACACGCTGTTCAACGTGACCGTCACGCTGCTCTTCATCCCCTTCCGCGGTCAGCTGGTCAAGCTGGCGGAGAGCGTCGTGCGCTCCACGGAGGTGGAGCCCGAGGAGCGGCTGCTGAACATCCTGGACACCCGCTTCTACGCCACGCCCACCGTCGCGCTGGAGCAGTGCCACAAGGTGATCCACGAGATGGGCGCGCTGGCGCTGGAGAACGTGCGCATGACGATCTTCGGCATCGTGGACCACACGGAGCTGGACGGCGAGCAGTTCGAGAAGAACGAGGACTTCATCGACCTGTGCGAGGCGCGGGTCAACACGTACCTGCTGGGGCTCAAGGATCAGGACCTGTCGGAGCTCAACAAGCGCAACTACAACGAGATCATGCACGCCGTGGGCGAGTTCGAGCAGGTGGGCGACTACGCCGAGAACCTGTATGAGCAGTACAATTACATCGTCGACAACAATGTCCAGTTCTCCGACGACGCCCTGTGCGAGATCGGCGTCATGGCGAACGCCGCCGAGGAGATCATTTCCCTGACCGTCGAGGCCTTCGAGACCGCGGACGGCGGCCTCATCAGCCGCATCGAGGCGCTGGAGGAGGTCATCGACGCGCTGAAGGAGACGCTCAAGAGCAAGCACATCATCCGCCTGCAGAACGGTCAGTGCACGGTCAAGAACGGCATCCCCTTCCTCGATATCATCCACAATCTGGAGAAGATCGCGGACCACTGCTCGAATATCGGCATCTACGTGCTGATGTTCAACGACCGGACCAACGATTTCGACATCCACGAATACCGCAAGATGGTCGAGCAGGCCAACCAGTCCCTCAGCACCACCTGGTCGAAACAGTATGAGGAGCAGTACCTCGATATGGTCCTCATGGACGGCACGCAGCCCGCGTAAAACGTCATAAAAACACAGTCCCCGGCCATGCGGCCGGGGATTTTTCATTTCCGGATGATCTCGTCGTGGCAGCAGACGCCGTCCGACAGATCGGAATGGCGGATGAAGCGCACGTGGCGGGGCAGCTGGGCGTAGGCGAACTCGTCGGTCAGGCAGAAGATCTTACACAGAGGGCGGATGCCATAGCGCTCGAACATGTCGATATAGCGGCATCCGGTGATGACGTACTCGATCTTGCCGTCCGTGACTTTAAAGGAGTCATAGGTGATGCTGCCGTCCCGGACGCGGCTTTCATGGTCGGAGAGGTTCCATCTCTCCGCGACGCGGTAGCAGAAGGGCAGTCGGTCGATGAGCTTCAGCAGCCTGCGCAGCGGCTTCCGCCGCGTCTCGAAGGCGCCGTTGACGAAATCGATGATCTCCCGCTCCTCCATCCCCTGCTCCTTCAGCTCCAGACACATGGCGATGACGGCGAAGACCTTGTCCGTGCGCATGGAGGGATAGAGGTCGTACGCCCGGAAGTCGTCGGAAGCCAGCATCGCCCGGAGGCGGCTGACGTATGCTTCCACCCGGCGCGCAATGTCGTCTGCGCCATGGGCCGCCAGCGCGGCCCGGTACATCGCCTCATATTCCCGTATGAGCTTTTCCATGTCAGTCCTCCAGAAACGCAAAAATGCGGCGGTCGAAGTCGGGCGCTTCCTCGTAGGCGGCGTGGCCGAGGCCGGGATAGACGTGCAGCGCGCTGCCGCGGATGCGGGCGTTCAGCTCGTAAGACGCCTGCGCCCCGACGACTTTGTCCTCCCCGCCGCCGAGGATCAGCGTCGGGCAGACGATCCGGTCCAGGTCCTCTGTTGCGTCGAACGAGAGGATCGCCTCGGCGCTCGTCAGGAACCGGTCGTAGCTTTTCGGCTTTCCGATATGGCCGAGGATCGGATAGAGCCTGCGGTATTTCCGCAGGCGGGCTTCCGAGTAGCTGCGCTCCGCCGTGTCGATCATCAGACCGCGGTGGTCGCCCCTCCCGGCGAAGCCGATCCATCGATGCAGGCAGCCCGCCGCGATCTCATTGCACCGCGGCGCGGTGACGGCCAGCACGAGATTGTCCACCTTGTCCGGGTGATCGGCGGCCAGGTACTGGGCGATCATCCCGCCCTGAGACACGCCCAGCACGGAAGCGTGACCGATGCCCAGCGCATCCAGCGCCGCAGCCTGATCCCGGGCCATATCGCGGATCGTGCAGCCCCGGGGCAGATGATCCCGGCGGCTGAACATGTAAACGGTATAATTCTCGAAAAACAACCGATAGGGCGCTGCCAGCAGCAGCGCCTTGTTTTTTACCGTGGCGAGACCGTCGGACAGGCCGGGCAGGAGGACCAGCGCCTTTTCTCCGCGGCCGAAGCTGACGTAATGCATCGTGTCGCCGTCAAGCGCGGCGGCGCCGTTTTTCGCGTTCCAGATCACAGGCTCGCCCCTCTCCGGTTCAGCTCGCGCTCCACGCGGTTGAGCGTATCGAAAAAGCGGTGGGTGGCGACCATGGGGCCGCACAGCAGCAGGCCGAACACGTTCCAGCCAAACATGTGCCGCCAGGACGTGTACGGCCCCTCCAGCCCCAGCTCGACGGCCTTCACCTTCAGCTCCTCGGCGATGCGCGCCATCCAGACGAGGGTGTAGAGGAACAGCGTCGGGACTCCCCACAGATACGCGACCCAGTACCGCTGGGTCCGGCGGCCGAGGATCGCGTCGAGCTCGTCCTGCAGGCCGCCAAGAGGCATATACAGCAGGAAAAACAGCCCCGCCGTGAAAAAGTCGATGAAGCCGAGGAGAAATCCCGGTCTGTTCGTGTGATGAAACCTCATGTCTCTTCCCACACCTCTCAGCGCACGTTGTCGCGGGCGCCGCCAGGCTCCCGCCTTCAGTATACCACAGGCGTCGCGCGGCGAAAAGCCCCGGCAGAGGCTGGATAAAATGCCACTTACTAACAGCTCGATCCATGGTAGAATATAGCAAAATAGTATCTTCGCGCCTGACCCATCGCCGTTTTGAGCTTTCGCCTTTGTTTCAAGCTTCAAGGAGGTGCCTGCATGGCAAGAATGAAGAGAGTGATCTCCCTGATCCTGGCGCTGTCGCTGATGTGCGGCCAGATGCCGCTGTCGCGCGCGGCGCAGACGTACTGGTCGATCTCTTACGATCCGACGTCGTTTCCGGACGGGCTGACGGCCGCGCTGTATCGCGCCGATACGGACAACCCCGCCGAGATCGACTGGCAGGCTTCCGCGGGCAGTCTGTCTTCCGGCATGACGCCGCAGACGCTGTTCGCGCAGGGCGACTGGTACGCCGTGGTGCAGTACGCCCCGACGGGCAGGCCCCGGAGGGCTTCCCGGACGAGAGCCGCGCAGATGCCGAAGGCCATGCTCGTCTCCTCCGGCACAATGATCCCCCTCGTCCCCGCAGCCGAAGCGGCGCTGAATTGATCGAAAAAACACGCGCAAGGGCCCCCTTCCGATGGGAAGAGGGCCCTTGCGCGCGTCGACCAATGCGACACGCTTCGGAGAAAGACCGCTTCGCTGGGTCTTCCTCCGAGATCCTCGCGCTGATCGCCTTCGGCTTCGCCTCAGTTGGTCGGCGCGAGCGCTTGCTTTGCTCGCTGTAAAGGTGTTTTTTGGCGGCGCATGTCCGCCAAAAAACGATTCCATACAGATCGTTTTCACACTTGATACAAAAAGCGAGCTTTCTTCATGGTCTGAGCAGATCACACAGGCTCTGCTCACGATTGTAGAGGGATAAATGGTTCGCCGCAATTTACATTCCCTGCGGTCTGTCAAATCATTTTACATCAAGGCGGAATTGTCAACCGTCTGCCCCCGATTCAGCTGGCTCAGGGAGCCGCGGATCGAGCGGTGCATCACCGCCTCGCATCGGCTGGAGATGTACGACGGCGTCAAAACCATCCCGTCCTCCAGCCAGCGCCAGATCACGCCCATGAAGGCGTTCATGTACAGGCTCAGCATGAACGCCTTGTCCTGCTCCGGCACGGGCAGGTTCAGATCAAGGGCGCACTGGTCGATGCCGCGCCTGACGAGGCCGCTGCCGAACTGACCGAGAAGCTGCAGCAGCTCGCCCTGATAGGAGGAGTGATAGACGTGCAGCAGATCCGTCCTGCGCAACGTCAGGCACTCCAGCACGGCGCAGAACCCCGCCGCCCAGGTGAGATACGTACCTCAGTCGGCCATCGCGTTCTCCAGCTGCTGCAGCAGCAGCTCCTTGTAAACGTCCATCAGGCAGTAATAGTGGTTGTACAGCGTCTGGCGGTTGACGCCGGCCCGGCGGCAGACCATGCTGACAGTGATGCTGTCGAGCGAGCGCTCCTCCAGCTCCTCCAGCAGCGCGCTGCAGACTTTCACGTGTTGGCTGATACAAAAACAGGTCAGTCCTCTCTGCGCTGTCGGCCCGGGCCGACGATCGGGAATGCTGTATTTATATCACACAATGGGACGAAAAACAATAGTGTTTCACAGCGTCGCCGCGAAGGCTCTGATCTCTCTGAGATAATCGTTGTTCTTCGTGCGCGGGGAAAGGTGACCTCCGGCGGGGCGTCCCAGCAGGTCGTCCAGCGCCAGGATCTTTTTCATGTAATCGGCCCCGGCCATGTGCGTCACCACGAGGCAGACGTCCTGCGGCAGCTGCGGGCCGTACTGCTGCAGCAGCGCGCGTCCCACGACACAGGGCGACTCCACCCAGAGCGGCATGCCGATCACCGCGCGATCATAC
>SVKN01000089.1 GCA_015068445.1 Oscillospiraceae bacterium
GGTAACTCAACTATAACCGATGAGGCTCCATCCTTCATCCCTTTTTTCAATTGTCCAAGATGTATTGTAGTCTTACACATCGCCGCATACCTCTGCTGAGAAAACACTTGCCTTTTACCGTGCCGTAAGGTATAATGATATAGCTATTAACGCTGGTGTGGCGGAATGGCAGACGCGCCTGACTCAAAAGACATCAACTTCCGCTATCTTCCACGAGAATCCATGACCGGAAATCGCTTGAAGAGCCAAGCTGTTTTGGCAATCTTGAAAGGTTATCCTTTTTTGAGGGTGCCTCCGTCGCTGACCGCCTAACGCGAGCAAGTATCAGAACGCATTTTCCCACCCAAAAAGCACCTATGCCGGTGTGGTGGAATTGGCAGACGCCCTGGATTCAAAATCCAGTGTCCGCAAGGACGTGCGGGTTCGACCCCCGCCACCGGCACCATTTAGTTGTCCCGAAAGCCTTGTTTATCTGGGCTTTCGGGGTTATTTTATGTCCTGACATTGTTGCTGTAGTATATGGTTGCATCTGTATAAAGCGCTGTGTTACAATTGATTCAACGTAAGTTTAATTTTGTGTTCATACCGTCAGGCATATGATGATAACGGGAGCAGTTGGAAGGGGAGGTCGCCATGGAGAATTGGCTGAAGCGGGTCAAGGACGGGTGGAATGAGACGGCGGACTCGGAATGGTATCGGTCGCTGAGGACGGATGAGCGGATCAGACAATTGATCGCCGATCCTGCGTCAGCATTTCATCCTGCTGTTTTAGAGCTGATCCGAAAGTATATGCCCGATCTGAAAGACAAAAAAATCCTGCTGCCGTCCAGCGGCGACAATCACGCGGCTTTTGCTTTCGCGTTATCGGGGGCGAAGGTCACCTCGTCCGACATCAGCGAAAGGCAGCTGGAAAACGCATCTGCTATCGCGGAAAAGCTGGATATGCATATCGATTTTGTCTGCGACAATACGATCGAGCTCTCCCGGATCGAAAGCGGCGCGTACGATCTTGTTTACACGTCCAACGGAACGCACTCCTGGATACCGGAGCCGGGCAGGATGTATCAGAGTATCTGCAGGGTGTTAAAGCCGAACGGGTATTCCATCATGTACGACATGCATCCCTTTCAGCGTCCGTTCACGGGAGAGCCTTGGAAGGAACCGCAAATATGCAAGGCCTACAACGACACGATGCCTTCCTGCCATTGGCGCGTGCAGGATCTGATCAATGCCATGATATCAGCTGGTTTGACGATCAGGGAGATGGCCGAGCTGGGGGCGGTGAACGCATCGTTCTGGTACACGTATGATGAACTGATTCAGCAAAGCGGTGAACGGCTGCAGTCGATCAACGACTGGAGAAAAAACCCGATGGCGGCTCTCCCGGCCTGGATCTCGATCATTTCACAAAAGATATAAACATAAATCCCGTTTCACCGGGCCGACACTTGTCGGTCCGGCTTTTATTTGAATAATTCCTGTTGAAACCGATGCGCTGTGGTGCTATAATGTTAATCTAATAGTTATGTCTTGAAATGGATCGAGGGTATGGACAACAAACTACTTCGAATGAGAATATTCCGGCAGATGATAGGCTATTATCTGCTGTTTCTGCTGTGTCAGATCGGCGGGGAGATGATCGTGCTGCTGACCTCCGGCGAGGTGCCTATGGCCGCGCAGAACGACGCGGCTTTCGCGCAGCTGGTGCTGGAGTGCGTGTCACGCCATCCTTATGCCTGTATGCTGGGGACATACTGCCTGCTGTTTGTGATCCTTCTTTATAAAAAGGCCCGGAAGCGCCAGATCGTTATCCCCATGGTACCGGCGGGACGCATGACAGCTGCTCAGGCCGTTTCGGGCGTCGTGATGGGCGCCGCCGGGTGCATGTGGTCCGGGATCGTTCTGGAGCTGATCTCCCGCCGTACGGCGGAAGCGTCGCCCTTCACGCAGACTGTGACTGTCGTCGATCCCGTCTGGATGGAAGTGCTGGCGATCGTGATCGCCGCGCCTCTGATGGAAGAGATCCTGTTCCGCGGTGCGATCTATTCGCGTATGCGGGTCCTCACCAGGCCGCTGGCGGCGGTCCTGTGTCAGGCTGCCGTCTATGCCGCCATGTACGGCGATACGACGTCCATGATCTGGGGCTTCCTCTTCGGCGTGATCCTCGGACTATCCATCCTGCGCACCGAGGACCTGCGTGCGCCCGTCCTGATCCACATAGCTTACAACGCCGTGACGTTCCTGTCGCCGCGGTTTTACGATGACCTATTTTCAGCCCGAGGCGTCACGACGACGGGGCTGATCGTTTCCGGTCTGCTGCTGGCCGCCGCTGGAATCGTCTTTTTCCGCGAGCCGCGGAACCAAACTCCTGAGGTGATGTAAATGCGCAATGAGATATTGTCCGTCGGCTTCGACAATGTCACGCTGGACGAGGCCGTGGAGACAGCTATGGGCTATATCGAACGCGGAGAAAAATGCCGCGTCGTGACGCCCAACGCCGAGATCGGTCTCGACTGCCTGAAAAACGAACAGCTGCGCAAGCTCGTCAACGAATCCGAGCTGGTACTTCCGGACGGCGTCGGCGTCGTTCATGCGGCGAGGATCCTCGACAGGCCGCTGAAAGGAAAGGTCCCGGGAATCGAGTTCGGCGAAAAGCTCTGCGACAGGCTGCAGAACACGGGAAAAACGCTGTTCCTCTTCGGCAGCAAGCCCGGCGTCGCGGATGCCGCCGCAGTCAAGCTAAAAGAGAAATACCCCGGTCTTCTGATCGCCGGAACGCTGAACGGCTATTTCAGCGACGAGAAGACCGTCGTCGATACGATCAATGCAGCTGAGCCGGACGTTTTGTTCGTCTGTCTGGGCTGCCCGAAGCAGGAGCTTTTCATGGAGCGCTGGCGCGACGAGCTGACGTGCTCGGTCATGGCTGGGCTGGGCGGGTCGCTGGACGTTTTGTCCGGCAACCTGCAGCGCGCGCCGAAGGCCTTCCGCGATCTGGGGCTCGAGTGGTTCTACAGGCTGCTCAAGGAGCCGAAGCGCATCAAGCGCATGGCGCGCCTGCCGCTGTATCTGATCTACGCCGAACGCGAAAAGCGAAAGGGGAAGAAGCATGCTTAAGGTCAAACTGATCGCCTCCACGCCGGAGCCCGAAAAGCTCGTGGCGGCCGCGGCGAGATTCTGCTATTCGCCGGCCGATTATGATTCGATCATGGATGGTCTGACCGATGAAAAGGCCGAGAACTATATCGATATGCTGGTCGAGATGGGGCATGAAAGCCCCGTGGAGCACGCCAGCTTCACCTTTGCCATCGAGGGCGTGTCCCGCTCGCTGCTGGCGCAGATCACGCGGCACCGCATCGCGTCCTTCAGTGTCCAGTCTCAGCGGTATGTCATGGAGAACCACTTTACATACGTCACGCCGCCTGAGATCGAAGACGACCCGGAAGCGAAGGCCTTCTTCGTCAGGACTATGGACGAGATCCAGCAGAGCTACGACAAGCTCAGCGATATTCTTTACAACAAGCATCTGGCCGCGCTGGGCGGTCCTGAGATCAAGGGCAACAAGACGAAGGCCCGGAAAATGGCCAATGAGGACGCCAGGTTCGTCTTGCCCAACGCCTGCGAAACGAAGATCATGATGACCATGAACGCCCGCTCACTGTACAATTTCTTCTCCCTGCGCTGCTGCAACCGCGCCCAGTGGGAGATCCGGGCACTGGCCTGGGAGATGCTGAAGATCTGCCGTGAGGCGGCGCCCGCGCTGTTCAAGAAGGCCGGGCCTCCTTGCCTGTACGGTCCCTGCACCCAGGGGAAAATGAGTTGCGGCAGGATCGAAGAAGTGCGCAAAAGAGGGCGGATGGATGTCTAAGTTTATCGTGCTGGAGGGGACCGACGGCAGCGGCAAGGCGACGCAGCTGGGGCTGATCTGCCGGAAACTCGACGCGCTTGGTCTGCGCTATACCCGGCTTGCGTTCCCGCGTTATGACAACCCCTCCTCGAGTCTGATCAAGCAGTACCTGGGCGGTGAGTTCGGCGCCACGCCGGACGCGGTGAACCCTTACGCCGCCTCGACGTTTTTCTCCGTGGACCGCTACGCCTCCTTCAAGAGCGATTGGGAGAGCGCCTATCGGGCCGGGGAGATCATCGTCGCCGACCGCTATACCACCTCCAACGCCGTCCACCAGGCGAGCAAGCTGGACGGGGAGGAGCGGGAACGGTATCTCGACTGGCTGTTCGAGTTTGAATACGATTTGATGGGGCTGCCGGCGCCTGACCGCGTCGTCTTTCTCGATATGCCGCCGGAGGCCAGCTTCAGGCTGATCCGCAGCAGGCAGGGCGACGCCGGCGATATCCACGAAAAGGATCACGATTACCTGGCCCGCTGCCGCCGAAACGCGCTGTATGTCTGCGAGAAATACGGCTGGAGCCGGGTGTCATGCGTCCGTGGCGACGAGATCCGCACGCCCGAGGAGATCGGCATCGAGGTCTGGAGCCTGATCAAAGGAGTGCTGGGCGTTGAATAAAGACAAGCGTGTTCTCGCGGCCGAGTTTCTGCCGGCGCTGGCGCTTCTGATCCTTCTCGGTTTTCGCTACGCCGCTCGAAACAACATGATCCAGTACAACGTGGCGCTGTACGGCATGATGCCCGTGGCCGCGTTTGTGCTGCCTTACGCCGCCATGATGGCGCTAATGAAGGAGCAGGAGAGCTTCAGACCCCGCAGACAGATGTTTCAGACGCGGTATCTGTCGTTCATCATCCTCATCGCGCTGACCATGGCGCTGGCGGGCTTCCTCGTCAACTGGACGAGCGCTTATCAGATGGGGCGCACCATTCGGAACGACGCCGTTCTGGCGGGCGCGCCGCTGTGGCAGCTGATCCTGCTGTCCGTGGTGCTGCCTTCGCTTTGCGAGGAGCTGTTCTTCCGCGGCGCGCTGCTGCCGGCGCTGGAGCCCGTCGGGTTCTACGGCGCCATGATCCTCAGTTCCGTTTGCTTTGCTCTGATCCACGGTGATCTGACGAATCTTCTTGCGCCGCTGTGCGCCGGGATGCTATACTGTTATTTAACCTATATCACGGACTCCGTCTGGTCCGCTGTGGCGGCCCACGCCGTCAACAACACCGTGACGCTGGCCATCCGGTACCTGCTGGAGCGCTATTCCACAGCCGGACTGTGGCAGTATTTCATCGTGTTCGTGCTTCTGGCCTTTTTCATCGCCCTGTATTTCGCCATGGGGCGTCTCGACAGGCTGGTGGACAAGGGCAGGGTACCGCGCATCCCGCTGACCGGGCTCAAGGACACGGCGCGCAGCGTTTTTCTCTCACCGGGCCTGTGGGTCCTTTTGGCGCTGTTCATCTTCAAGACGTTCTATCTGAACGTCTGATCTCATCGTAAAGGAAGAATCTCCTATGGCAGGAAGCAAAACGACCGAGGACAAGCCCAGACGCCGTAAGCATTTCTGGACGACGTTCGCCTCGACGATCATCTATATCCTCTTCGTGCTGGGCATTTCCGTGGCGCTGTCTACCGTCGCCATTCTGGTGGCTAACGACATGTTCGG
>SVKN01000090.1 GCA_015068445.1 Oscillospiraceae bacterium
GGCCCCTCTCTCTGGCGCTCGTTTATAATAACACGACCTCCCCCCTTTGTCAACACTTTTTTTCGGATTTTTTCAAAAAACTTTTTGCGAAAAGTTTTCCACAAGATGTTGATAAGCCGAGGTGATTTTGATACAAAATACGGGTCGGTTTTCGAGACGGACGCTAAAACAGATCTTTTGAAAGCTGCGAAATGATTTCCTGCAGCCGGAACCGGATCACATATTTTTCTCCGCCTCGGCTGATGAAAAGCGTCTCGTCCTCGGTCAGCTCCGCCTCTCCTTCGGCGAAGGAGGTACACAAAGCGGGGTAAACGACGCACCACCAGTTGTGCCCCTGCCCGCTGCCGATCACCACGCGCAGCGCGTCGTACTCCCCGGCGGGCAGAGCGAAGCCGGGGTACTCCCGGGTGTCGAACCACGTGCGCGCCACAGAGACGGTCACGGGATCATCGCATCCGTTCTCCCGCAGGCAGGTCAGCGCGGCCCGGCGGACCCGGCGCAGCTGGGCGACGGTGGGATGACGGTCCGGCGCGCAAGCCAGCACGGCGTCGCGCACCAGGAGCTTCAGCGCCTGGTCGCGGTCGGAATCGGAATCCGCGATCACGTGCAGCCGCAGCAGCTTGTCGCTGAGGGCCCGCTGACGCGCGGCCTGGACGGAGCAGACACATATTGATAATAAAAAGCCGACGGCCAGCGCGATGCAGAAACGTCTCTGACGATCCATACCGACCCTCCCTTCGGAGAGAGTATGGACCGGATGACGCGGATTTATTCAGCGGCCGCTGCCCACGGGATGGACGCAGTAAGCCCGCCAGCCGGCCTGACGCAGGATGTCCTTGGCCCGGTGGGCGGCGGAAGCGTCGCCGTAGAGGCCGAAGACCACGGAGCCGGAGCCCGTCATGGTGGCGTTCAGCGCGCCCAGCTCCAGCAGGCGCGATCTAACGGCGGCGATCTCCGGGTTGGCGGCGGCGATGGGCGGCTCGAAGGAATTGCCCAGGGACGCGGCGATGCGATCCAGGTCGCCGGAGGCCAGCGCGTCCAGCATGGCGCGGGCGTCGGGGTGGGTCTTGGGCTCGTATTCGTCATAGAGGCCGAAGGCGCTCTTGCTGGAGACGGACACGCGGGGCTTGCACAGGACGATCTGGCAGTCCGTCATGGCCGGGGCCTCCGTCAGCACCTCGCCGACGCCCTCGGCCAGATAGGTGCCGCGGCGCAGGCAGAAGGGCACGTCGGCTCCCAGCGTCAGCGCCACCGCGTCAAGCTGCTCCAGCGTCAGCGGGAAGCCGAACATGCGGTTGAGCATGCGCAGCACGGCGGCGGCGTCTGTGCTGCCGCCGCCCATGCCGCCGCCCACGGGGATCGTCTTGCGGATGTCGATCTCCATGCTGCGGGTCAGCCCGGCGGCCTTCAGGAAGGCATCGGCGGCCTTCCAGGCGATGTTGCGGCTGTCAGAGGGCACGTAGGGCAGGTCGCACCGCAGGACGATCCCGCCGCCCTTTTTGAACCGGATCTCCACCGTATCGCGCAGGGAGACGGTCTGCATGACGGTCTCCAGCGTGTGATAGCCGTCCTCCCTGCGTCCGGTGATGTCGAGCATGAGGTTGAGCTTGCCATAGGCGCTGCTTCTCAGGCGATCCATGGCGATCCTCCTAAAGGGGCAGGACGCGGGGCTGACGCCCCTCGTAATAGACGGTGTGGTCGAAGCCGGCGGAGCGGATCAGCTCCGCGGCAGCGTCGAAGCGATAGGCGCAGTGGCCGCAGACGTGGGCGTCGCTGCCCATGGTGACCTTGTCGCCGCCCATGGCCCTGTATTCCTCCAGCACCCAGCGGGCAGGGCCCGGGGTCGTCAGCCAGCGGCGCAGACCGGCGGTGTTGACCTCCAGCGCCACGTCCCTGCGGACGCAGGCCTCCAGCACGGGCAGGATCATATCGCGGCAGGCGCGGAGCTCCGGGTCGTCCTGCATATACTTGCCCATGACGCGCACGGGATAGTCCAGGTGGCCGAGGATGTCGAACTCGAAGTTCTCCACCATGGCGAGCATCTCCCGGAAGTAGTGCCCGAAGAACGTCATGCAGCCCTCGCGGCTGCCGTAGTCCGTGCGGAGGAAATGGGTGAAGCCGGGCATGCTGTGCAGGGAGCCGATGACGACGTCGAAGTCCTCCTGCTCCAGCACACGCAGGGCGGCTTTGACATTATGATGGGGCTGTCCCAGCTCGATGCCGTACCAGATGCGTGTGGCGCCGCCGCCATAAAGGCTCTGCATGCGGCGCACGGCGCCGGGACGGCGGTCGCGGAAGCTCTCGTAGTAGCTGCTGCCGCTTTTGTCGGCGTAGAAATCGTAATGGTCGGTGACGGCGATGCCGAACAGGCCCTTCTGCAGGGCGTCGAGGCCCAGCTGATCGGGGAGCTGGCGGGCGTCGTGGGAAAAGACGGTGTGGGTGTGCAGGTCGCACCAGGGCATGGAGGATCACCTTTTTCTATGGATTTTTGCTATATTTTTGCCCGTTCCGGAAAGACTAAAAGCAAATCATCGGAAAGGGAGGGCTATTTGTGCTCAACAAGCTGGCATTGGCGCTCGTGATCGTCGGCGCGCTGAACTGGGGCTCCATCGGCCTGTTCGGCTTCGACGTGGTGGCGTGGCTGTTCGCGGGGCAGCTCAGCATGGGCAGCCGCGCGGTGTTCACGCTGGTGGGGCTGGCCGGGCTGTGGTGCGTGACGATGCTGTTCGACGACCGCCGCACGGCCTGACACTTGCCTCGGCGGGGGCGCTGTGATAAAATCGTGTTAATGCCAAAAACGGAGGCGCGACATGAGAATATTCATCACGGGCGGCGCGACGGGCATCGGCGCGTGCATCGCCGGGGCCTTTCTCAAAGCAGGCTGTCAGGTCTGCTTTACATATCATAAGAATACGGACGCGCTGGAGCGTCTGACGTCCCAGGGCGCGCTGGCGGTGCAGGCCGATCTGGCAAGGCCGGAAGACTGCGCCCGGGCATCGCGCTTCGCGCTGGAGCGCATGGGCGGCGTGGACGTGCTGGTCAACAACGCCGGGATCGCGCAGCAGAAGCTGTTCACCGATATCACCGACGACGACTGGCAGCGCATGGTGGCCGTGTGCCTCTCCGCGCCGTTTTACGTCACGCGGGCGATCCTGCCCGACATGATCCGGCGCAAGAGCGGGCGCATCGTCAACGTCTCATCCATGTGGGGCGTGTGCGGCGCGTCCTGCGAGGTGCACTATTCCGCCGTCAAGGCGGGGCTGATCGGCATGACGAAGGCGCTGGCCGCCGAGTGCGCGCCGTCGGGCGTCACGGTGAACGCCGTGGCGCCGGGGGTCATCCGCACGCGGATGTACGACCAGCTGGGGGAAGAGACGCAGTCGCTGGTGCTGGAGGACATCCCCCTGGGGCGCATCGGCACGCCGGAGGACGTGGCGGAGGCCGCTGTGTTCCTGGCCTCCGACAAGGCGTCGTTCATCACCGGACAGGTGCTGGGCGTCAACGGCGGGATGGTGATCTGAGACCGTCCCTTTCCGCGCCGAAGCGTCTCTCCCTCATCATAAGGGAGCCGGAAAAGGCTTTATTTATAGGTGTCCTTCAGCTCGCTTTCGGGGAGCGTATCGTCCTGGGTGACATAGTCCGCGACGTTGTGGATCGTGTACTCGTCCCGGGTGTTGCGGATGATGACACGCTCGATGCCGGCGTTGATGATCATGCGCCTGCACATATTGCAGGGGCTGGCGTCGGGGGTCAGCTCGCCCGTCAGGGCGTCGGCCATGGCCAGGTAGAGCGTGGAGCCGATCATCTCCTCCCGGGAGGCGGCGATGATGGCGTTCTGCTCGGCATGGACGCTGCGGCACAGCTCGTAGCGCTGGCCGTGGGGGACGCTGAGGCGCTCCCGGCGGCACCAGCCCAGATCGCTGCAGTTGGCCCGACCGCGGGGCGCGCCGTTGTAGCCCGTGGAGATGATGACGTCGTTTTTGACGATGATGGCGCCCACGTTGCGGCGCAGGCAGGTGCCGCGCTCCAGAACGGTCTGGGCGATGTCGAGATAATAATTGTGCTTGTCTCTGCGTTCCATGGGATCGATCTCCTTCTGTTCTGCTGTTATGCCCTTTATCATATAATATTTCGCAATGATTTTCAATCGTTCAGGAGGCTGCCATGACTGATTTTCTCGTCCGGCGGTTCATTTCAAACTATCAGGACACGTCCGACCCCGCCGTGCGCCGCGCCTACGGGCAGCTGGGCGGCGGCGTGGGCATTTTCCTCAACCTGCTTTTGTTCCTGGGCAAGCTGCTGGCGGGGCTGCTGACGGGGTCCATCGCCGTGACGGCGGACGCCTTCAACAACCTGTCGGACGCCGGGTCGTCGGTGGTGACGCTGATCGGCTTCCGGCTGGCGGGGCAGAAGCCCGACCGGGACCATCCCTACGGCCACGGCAGGGCCGAGTACCTGTCGGGACTGCTGGTGTCGCTGGTCATCCTGCTGATGGGCGTGGAACTGCTGAAAAGCTCCGTGGGGCGCATCCTGGCGCCGCAGGCGCTGCGCGTTGACCTGCTGTCGGCGGCGGTTCTGATCGTCTCGGTCCTCGTCAAGCTGTTCATGAGCCGCTTCTATAAGCAGCTGGGCGGCCGGATCGGGTCGGCGGCCATGGCGGCCGCCTCCTCCGACAGCCTCAGCGACGCGATGAGCACCTCCGCGGTGCTGATCGGCACGCTGGCGGGGGCGTATCTCGACCTGCCGCTGGACGGCTGGCTGGGCACGGCGGTGGCCGTGCTGATCCTGATAACGGGCTGGAAGGCGGCGAAGGAGACCTCCACCCCGCTGCTGGGCGCGCCGCCCGACCCCGATTTCGTCCGGCAGGTGACGGACTGCGTGCTGGAGCACCCCGAGATCCGCGGCGTCCACGACCTGATCGTCCACGATTACGGCCCCGGGCGGAGCATGGTGTCCCTCCACGCCGAGGTGGACCGGGACGGCGACCTGATGACGCTGCACGAGGTCATCGACCATATCGAAAAGGAGCTGACCGACCGCTTCGGCTGCGCCGCCGTGATCCATATGGACCCCATGGACAACGACGACGAGACGGCCATGCTGACGCAGAAGGTATCCCTGCTGGCCCGGGTCATCGATCCGGGCAGCTCCGTCCACGACCTGCGGCTGCGCCGTGAGGCGGGCCGGGACGTGCTGGAGTTCGACCTGGTGCTGCCGCTGGACTCCCGTCTGTCCCCCGAGGAGGCCAAGGCCGCCATGGAGCAGGCCGTCAGCGTCTTCGACAAGCAGTACACGGCCGAGATCACCGTGGACCGGCCGTACATATGACATCGTGAAAAAAATCACGCCTGTGCCAGAAGTTTTGTCATTGACAAATGCATGGCACAGGCTTTTTTTCTTCTTTTTTCCATGGTATGCTGTCAGCAGATACCAATTATAAGGAGGTACCCGAAATGAAAGGCAAGCGGTTTATTTCCCTTCTGCTG
>SVKN01000091.1 GCA_015068445.1 Oscillospiraceae bacterium
CGCCATCACCTACTGGCTCATGGGCAGCCTGTCCGGCACGCGGATGAGCGATCTTTGGTTCTGCCTGCCGTGGATGGTCCTCGGCTTCGCGCCGCTTCTGCTGCTGCGCTGGCGGCTCAACCTGCTGGCCATGCCCGCGGATGACGCCCGGGCCATGGGCGTCAACGTCCCGCGGCTGCGGAGCGCGGCGCTGGTGTGCGCCACACTGCTCACCGCAGTCAGCGTCGCCATGAGCGGCACCATCGGCTGGGTGGGGCTCGTGTCGCCCCACATGGCGCGGCGGCTCGTGGGCAGCGACGGGCGGCGGCTGATCCCATCGTCCATGCTGATCGGCGCGCTGTTCCTGCTGGCCATGGACGATCTGTCCCGGTGTCTGACGGCCACGGAGATCCCCATCGGCATCCTGACGGCGCTGCTGGGCGCGCCGATCTTCTTCCTGTTCCTCACCTGGAGAGGGGGCGCGAGCGATGCGTGAGCTGAAGGCCCACCGCCTGACCTTCGCCTACGGCGGGCGGACCGTGCTGGACGACGTGTCCTTCACGCTGACGCCCGGCAGGCTGACGGCCCTGCTGGGCCCCAACGGCGCGGGCAAGAGCACGCTGATCCGCTCCCTGCTGGGGCTGCTGACGCCGCTTCACGGCGCGGTGACGCTGGATGGCGCGGACCTCTCCGCCATGACACTGCGGGAGCGGGCGCGGGCGCTGTCCTACATCCCCCAGCACAGCCGCCCGGCGTTCTCTTACTCCGCGCTGGAGATGGTGCTGATGGGCGCGGCGGGCGAGCTGCCGATCTTCGCCCAGCCGTCGAAGGCGCAGATCGCTTCGGCGCGTCAGGCCCTCGACGAAGTGGGCGCGCTGGCGCTGCAGGACCGCGATTTCCGGACGCTGTCCGGCGGCGAGGCGCAGCTGGTGCTGATCGCCCGGGCACTGGCCCAGCGCGCGGAGATCATTCTGATGGACGAACCCGAGGCCGGGCTGGACTACGGCAACCGCCTGATGCTGCTGCGCAAGCTGCGGGCGCTGGCGGATTCCGGCCGCACGGTGCTTTTTTCCACTCACGAGCCCCAGTCCGCGCTGACGGCGGACGAGGTGCTGGCCGTCCGGGACGGCAGCCTCATCGCCCACGGGGCGGTGAAGGACGTCCTCGACGAGACACTGCTCAGGCGTCTTTACGCGGTGGAGGTCCGCGTGACCGAGACCGCGTTCGGAACGACGATATTACCCAGGATGGAGGAATCCCGATGAAACGAATCACCGCTCTGCTGATGACCGCCCTGATGGTGCTGTCGCTGTGCGCCTGCGGGCAGGCCGAGACAAAAAAGGAAGAAGACGCCGGCACCGTCTCCTTCACCGATTCCCTCGGCCGCACCGTGGAGGTGCCGGCCAAATTGGAAAAGCTGGCGCCCTCCGGCTCTTACGCCCAGCTGGTGCTGTACGCGCTGTGTCCCGACCTGCTGGCGGGCATCACGTCCGACTGGGACGATAACGAGCTGCCTTTCATTCCCGACGAGATGAAGTCGCTGCCCGTTCTGGGCCAGCTGTACGGCGGCAAGAAGGAGCTGAACCTCGAAACGCTGATGAACAGCGGCGCGCAGGTGGTCGTGGACGTGGGCCAGGCCAAGAAGGACGCCGCCGCAGAGCTTGACGCGCTGCAGGAGCAGACCGGCGTCCCCTTCGTCCACATCAGCGCCGACCTTTCGACCATGGACGAGACCTATGACCTGCTGGGCAAGCTGACGGGCCGCACCGAGAAGGCCGCGCAGCTTTCCTCCTACTGCCGCGAGACATACGACAAGATGGCCGCGCTGGCGGACAGGGTGGATAAAGTCTCCCTGCTTTACATCACAGGCGACGAGGGCCACAACGTCATAGCAAAAGACTCCTATCACTCGGAGGTCATCGACCTGCTGGGCGACAACCTGGCCGTGGTGGACGAGCCGTCGTCCAAGGGCTCGGGCAACGAGGTGAGCATGGAGCAGATCCTGCTGTGGGACCCCGAGGTCCTCGTCTTCTCCCCGGAGAGCATCTATGACTCCGTCGCCTCCGACCCGCTGTGGAGCGGCATGCAGGCCGTGCAGAACGGCCGCGTGTACCGCACGCCGCTGGGGCCCTACAACTGGATGGGCTTCCCGCCCTCAGTCCAGCGGTATCTGGGCATGGTGTGGCTGGGCAGCGTGCTGTACCCCGACGAGTGCGGGTACGAATTGAAGGACGAGGTCGGGAAGTACTTCGAGCTGTTCTACGGCGTCAAGGACGTTCCCTTCGACGATCTGGTGAAGCAGTAAGGCGCGCGTACTCCTCCGGCGTGTTGACATTCTCCGCCACCTGACGCGCTTCCTCGTCCGTCAGCGTCAGCCGGAGCGCCTCCGGCCCCTCGACTACGGGCCGCAGCGCGTAGCGCCCCTGTCCGATCAGCGCATGCAGTTGGTCCAGCGTCTTTTCCGTGTAAACGGCGCACAGCGGCTGGACGAAGCCGTCGGTGCGGAAGCAGATGCAGGACGCTTCCGGATGCTGCTCGAAAGCCGACGTCAGCCGGTCGATCAGCGCCCGGGTCAGCAGCGGCGTGTCGCAGGCCACCGCCAGGATCGGCCCCTGCAGCGCTTCCAGCGAGGAGGCGATCCCGCCCATTGGGCCGATGTCCGGCCAGCGATCCGGGATGCGCGTCACGCCGAAGTCCGCGTACTTCTCCCCGTCCGCGCCCACGGACAGATGCGGGTCCAGGTGGCCCAGCAGCGCGATGGCCCGGGACAGGAACGTCCCGCCCGCCGGATGCTGCAGCAGCGCCTTGTCCCGCCCCATACGGCTGGACCGCCCGCCCGTGAGGATGACCGCCGTCAATTTTGCCATAAAAAACACCCCTTTTCTCCAGTATAGGAGCAGAGGGGTGTTTTTGCAATGACTTGTTTCGATGCCCGGCCCGACAGCGGCGCCATGAACGTCAGGCCGGGACGCTGCGCACACCTCAGCGCCTCGGCTTCAGCTCGAACAGGCCGTGATGATTGCAGCAGGCGTACAGCCGCCGCACGCGGCTGCGCTTGAACCGCGCCTCGGCGCCGCCCTCCGGGTACAGCTTGACAAGCTGCAGGCCGTTGTCCGACAGCGCGGCGAGGAACGAGATGTGATGCGTTTTCGTCATGGGGTGGTCCACGGTCACGTAATACTCATCCTCGACGGCCTCGGCGCGGATACGGTGATCCTCATCCGGCTCCTCGGTCTCCAAAGGCGGCAGCGTGATGCCGCAGCAGCTGACAACGGCCTCGCCGACGCCGTACAGCACGTTCCCGCAGACCGGGCAGACGTAGAACCGGCCCCGGAGCATGTTGGAGGACAGATTGCGGTTGCGCACGTCCGCTCCGGACAGCAGCTCGATCACCGAGATGTCCAGCGCCTTCGCCAGCGGCTCCAGCAGGCTGATATCCGGCAGCCCCTGCCCCGTCTCCCACTTGCTGACCGTCTTGCCGCTGACGTACAGGCGACCCGCCAGCTCCTCCTGGGTCAGCTTCTTGCTCTCGCGGAGCCTGCGGATCACGGCTCCCGTCACGTATCGATCCATTTGCTTCACCTCCACGACCATCCTACCACAGCGCGGCAGCGCGCGCCACCTACGCTGCGTAGAGAAAAAGGCATCCCCGGCGGGGATGCCTTGATCCGATCTATTCGCGCGTCAGGACCATGCTGCGCCGGCCCCAGCTCTCATCGCCGAAGGAGAAGGCGTTTTCCGCCACGCTCACCTCGCGGAAGCCGACGCTCCGGTAGCACCGCTCCGCCGCTGGGTTGGCGGTGAAGACAGCGAGACGGATGCTGCCTGCCCCGGTGATCTCAAAGGCGTACTTCGAGGCCAGCGCCGCCAGCTCCCGGCCGTACCCCTTTCCGCGGCAGTAGGGCGAGACGATGACGAACTTCAGCACGCCCTCGTTCTTCTCAGGATCGAGATGATATCCGAAAAAGCCGATGACTTTTCCCGCGTCATCCGTGGCGACGAAGGCGCTGCTGCCCAGGCGCTCGGCCATATCGGCCAGCGATTCATCGAAGCCCTCCCGGGTCAGCGGATACGGGAACCGCCGGGCGCACCACATGGCGTGGAGCCGCTCGTCCGTCACCCAGGACGCGACCGTATCATAGTCCAGCGCGGCGATGTACGGTCTCAGCCGCATGGTTTATTCCTCCGCCTTGTAGGCCTTGTACAGATGGACGATGTTCAGATCCTCGGGCATGTCGAGGCCGTGGGAGCCGCAGCCGCCGTCGATCTCGTGGCAGCCGTGATCCATGGCAAAGCCCATCAGGACGTTGTGCTTCGACCAGTGCTCGCGGATCAGCGCGTCGAACATGGCATAGGCCTCGCTGTTGGCGCGCAGCTCGCTGAGGGCCTCCAGGCTCTCGGGGCCGAACTTGTGCATGACGGCGTCATAGTTGGCGTTGTAAACGAGAATGAAGTCGTACTTGTCCTCCAGGATCAGCTGGGCGGCCTTGGCGTTGATCTCCTCCACGGTGTCCAGGATGAAGTAATCCATGTCGCGCTCCAGATAGATGAACGACAGGCTGTCGCCGGTGGTGGAGACGATGGCGCACTTCTTCCCGGCCCGGAGCATGGCGTCGAAGATCGTGTCGATCCTGATGACGGGCTTGACGTAAGCCTTGATGCCGTGGACCTCGGGCTGCGCGCCCGTGTACATGGTGCCGAAGCACACCGGCGTCACGGAGGGCATGACCGTCTCAAAGGGCACGGCCAGCTCGGTGCGGGCTGTGGCCTCCTTCATCAGCTGGGGGTACTTTTCAAAGACCCACTGGGCGATGGCGTCGGGGTTGTACATGAACAGGCGGTCGGCCTTTTTGCCGTCCAGGGCCTGGTCCACATAGGCCGTCAGCGCCTCGTTGGCCGGGTGCGCCTGCTTCGGCGGTTCAATGCCGCAGGCATGGCACAGGGCGGCGCAGAGCGTGTCGAGCGACGTGCGTTTGACTTCCATAATTATCACCTCAAGGCTACTATAGCACACTTTTTCGGGCAGGACAACAAGAAAAGCCTCACGCTTTCGCGTGAGGCTTTTTGGCTCCCCCTGTTGGGCTCGAACCAACGACCCTGCGGTTAACAGCCGCATGCTCTGCCAACTGAGCTAAGGAGGAATATTAAATGTAGGCGTCAACCTATTTTCCCGGTCCGTCGCCAGACAAGTATCTTCGGCACCTGCGAGCTTAACTACTGTGTTCGAAATGGGAACAGGTGGACCCTCGCCGTAATCAACACCTACTATTTAATTGAACGTTTCATCGGCACATTAAAAACTGAAAAGAGGAAGAAAGAAAAGAGCAAGAGTTGAGGTTCGCCATATATACCCGATTCGAATATATTAGGTCAAGTCCTCGGCCTATTAGTATCGGTCGACTCAATACATTACTGCACTTACATCTCCG
>SVKN01000092.1 GCA_015068445.1 Oscillospiraceae bacterium
TGATCTCGCTCATATGGTTCCTGTGCTTTCTCCGGTCTCGGCCGGGATGGTGATGGTGATCTCGGTGCCCTCGCCGTAGACGCTGCTGACGTCCAGCGTGCCGTCGTGCATGGCGATGATCTCGTTGCAGACGGCGAGGCCGATGCCGGCTCCCCTGCCCCGGGCGCTGCTGCCCTTATAGAACTTCTCCTTGACGAAGGGCAGCTCGTTCTCCGGAATGCCCTGGCCGTGGTCGGCGATCTTGACCACGGCGTTGGGGCCCTCGCGGGTGATGGAAATGCCGACGCTGTCGCCGTCAGCGCCGTATTTGCCGGCGTTGTCGATGATGTTCAGAAACACCTGCTTGAGGCGATTGCGGTCGCCCACGACCATAACGGGCTCGGGCGACTCGTTGTATTCGATGTAAAGACCGTTCTGGCGCAGCATCTCGTTGTAGGTGAACACGGCGTCGTACAGCTCGCCGCGCAGATCGAACAGCTCGGTCTGCAGCTTGAGGGCGCCGGATTCGATGCGCGAGAAGTCGAGGAGCTCCTCGACCATCTGGGACAGTCTTCTCGTTTCCTTTTTGATGATCTCCAGACCGGCGGTGGCCGTCTGGGTGTCCGAGAGGTCGCTCTCGATGGTCTCGGCCCAGCCGCCGATGGCGGTGAGAGGCGTGCGGAGCTCGTGGGAGACCGAGGAGATGAAGTCGTTCTTCACCTTCTCCATGCGGGCGATCTCGGTGGACATGTTGTTGATGGTGGTGCACAGCTCGCCGATCTCGTCGTCGAAGGCCACGTCCAGCCGCGCGCCGTACTGCCCGTGGGCGATGCGGCGGGCCAGCTCGTTGATCTGCAGGACGGGGTTGACGATGGAGCGGATGAAGAACTGGTTGGTGATCACGATGAGCACGATGACGAGCAGCGTGACGAAAAAGAGGATGACGTTGAGCTCTGTCAGCTGCTTGTCCAGCAGACGCAGGGACGTGACGTAGCGCACACCGCCGATGAAGCTGCTGTTTTCGGTGAAGACCGGGGCCGTGACGGCCATGATATGCTCGCCCGTCAGCAGGTCGTCGCCGCTGAAGGTGGCGATGCTGCCGGTGTTCATGGCCTGGCTGACGTCGTCGGCCGTGGGAACGAAGCCCGCAGACAGCCCCGTGGAGGAGAACATCACGCGGCCGTAACGGTCGATGACCTGCATCTCGATCTTGTCCTTATCGGAAAAGTCGTTGACCAGATTCCCGGCGTAGTAATAGAAGGCGTCGTAGCTCTCCGCCATGTAGCGGTTGACGATGCGGGAGGTGGCAGCGGCGCGGTTCTGGAGGCTGGAGCGGACGGAGTTGGTATAGTACTGGCCCAGCGCCGTGGAGGAAATGGCAAAAATGAGCAGCACGAGAACGGCGATGATGCTGAGGTTGTTGACCAGCCATCGCCGCTTGATCCCCTTGGAAAAGCCGCCCCATTTCTTCATGCCGCGTTACGCCTCCCAGCGGTAGCCGTAGCCCCAGATGGTCATGATATGGCGGGGCTGAGCCGCGTCGTCCTCGATCTTGATGCGCAGCCGGCGCATGTTGACGTCCACGATCTTCGGGTCGCCCTGATAATTCTCGCCCCAGACGGTGCGCATGATCTCCTCGCGGCTCATGGCCTTGCCCACGTTTTTGAGAAACGTGCGGATGATCAGAAACTCCACCTGCGTGATCTCGACCTTCTTCCCCTTCTTGCTCAGCTCGCGGGAGCGGAGGTTGAGGCGGAAATCGCCGGAGACGAGGACCTCGCTGTCCTCCCGGAGGCTGTCGCCGTCCAGGCGGCGGTACAGCGCATCAACGCGGGCCACCAGCTCGGCCACCGAGAAGGGCTTGACGACGTAGTCGTCCGCGCCGGTCATGAAGCCGTTGACCTTGTCGGCCTCCTGGCCCATGGCCGTGAGCATGATGATGCCGATGCGGCTGCCGAGGCCGCGAATGCGGCGGCAGACCTCGAAGCCGCCGATGTCGGGCAGCATGACGTCGAGGATGGCGATGGCCACGTCATCCTCGTTTTTGATGTATTCGACGACAGGCTCGCCCATGTCGAACTCAACCGTGTCGTAGCCGGCGCGTTTGAGGTTGATCACGACGAACTTGCGGATGTTTTCCTCGTCTTCCAGTACAAGTACCTTTTTGTTCATTATCGATAGGCCTCCAATGACCAGACTGTTTCGATGGCGGTAAAGGCTTCTGTCACCTGCTGGGGATCCACGGCGTAGCGGGAGCTTGACACGGAGCCGGGGACGTAGGCGTAGATGCGGCCGTTGCGGCGGGCCAGCTCCGCGGCCTCATAGACGCTGATGTAGGCCTGGGAGTTGTCGCCGTTGAAGACGTAGACGGTCAGCAGCGTGTTGCCGTCGTCGGGCTGCGGGATGGCGCTGACCGTCATATCGTCGGGCAGCAGGAAAAAGACGGTCTTGACCATGCGGGAGTAGCGCGTGGTCTGGATGACGACCTTGTCGTCCCAGCCGTCCATCCAGCGCAGATACCAGCCGTCCGAGGGCATATGGCAGGTGCGGAGCTTGGCCGTGACGCGGTCATCGTCGTATTCCAGCCAGTCCAGCTTGTTCTTTTCGTCGGGGTAAATGGCGCTCATCATGCTGGCGGCCGCGGGGACCTCGGTGATCCCGTCGCCGTCGATATCGGCGGAAAACGCGTCCACGGAGCGCCAGGTGCGCATGCCCGTGTCGCCGTCCATGCGGCGGGAGAGGCTCACGGGGCGGGCGCTCGCCTCGTCATAGGTCAGCACATCCGTGACGTAGCCGCCGCCGAAGGCGGCGGAGTCGACGAACAGCGACCGCGCGCCGCTGCCGCTGCGGCCGATCAGCATCTGAGAGACGCTTTTCGCCTCCGAGCAGAGCAGCAGCTCCACGTCCTGCTCGTAGGTCCGGCCCGTGTAGCCGTAGATGCGCATGGACATCTGGCCGCTGACCTGATCGCGCACGGCGACGCACAGCTCGTCCAAAGAGTTGCCCGACAGGTCTCCCACGAGGATGCTGGAATACTGGACGTTGAGGATGTTTTCCATCCCGCCGCCCGTGAAGGCGTAGACGTCGAGGCCGTAGCTGCTGCTCTCATCGATGCCCCAGCAGACGGCGAGGCACTTCTGCCCTGTAACGGAGACGACGGGATAATGGATGGCGTGGAGCGTCAGGCCGACGGCCTGGGCGGAGCCGATCTCGCGGTAGTCGCCGTCCTCGCTGCGGTAGGCCTTGATCAGGAAGCTGCCGTCGGGCTCGCGGAAGAAGGCGACGGTCTCGTTCTCGCCGTCGCCGTCCAGATCCACCAGCTGGATGGCCTGCCGGTTGGCGCCGCTTTCGGCGGCTGCCGACACGGCCCCGGTGGACAGCACGGCGTTGATCTCGTCCTGCAGCTCCACGTACTCGGCGGGAAGGCTGGGCAATGCCAAAAGGCCGTCGCCATACAGCAGGGCGCAGCCTGATAAAACGAAGGCCGACAGGAGCATGACGGCCAACAGTATGAACTTCTTTCCTCTGTCGTGCATAGGCATAACCTGCCTGCCGCAAATAGGCCCCTTGGCAGCGCCAAGGGGCCGTAAGCATTGATCTTTAGAAAAACTTACTGATGGATTCAGGAGCCGTGGCGACGTCGGCGCTGATCATGATGGTGAACTTCATCCCCGTCGTCTGGCTGAACTTCTCCAGCTTTTCCAGGAACGCACCGGCCTGATCGGCGTCGTCGCAGGCGGCGATCTTGTACAGGCTGTCGATAAAGACATGGGTCACGTCGTAGTTGCCGGCGTAGATACCGTTGATGAACGCCATGAGCGTGTCGTAGCCGTTGACGGCGGGATACTCGGTGACGTCGATGAGCTTGGCGCTGGGCTTGACGTTGAGGCGCATGTTCTGCCCCTTCTCCATGCAGACGACGTTGCCGATCTCCTCAGTGAGCGCTTTATTTACAAGGTCGATCATCTTCTTGGTCTTGCCCGAGCCACGGGAACCCATAATAACCTTAACCATAAGTAATCTCCTCCTTTGTTTTTAACATCATACCATGAAAAGCGAAAAGAAACAAGCCCCATCAACCTCCTTTTTTTGAACAATGCTTGAACGTCAGTTGCCTTGCAGACAGAGCGTCCGCAGCAGCGCGCCCCACAGATCCATGATCGTCAGCCGCTCCACGGGTTGGGCGGCGACCACGGGGATCGTCTGCAGCGTCTCGCCGTCCAGCAGCACCGTGAAGGTCCCCACCTGTTCCCCCTCCGCAACGGGCGCGTCGAGGCGATCGGGCAGCTCCACGCGCTTTTCCAGGCGCTCGAGGCTCCCCCGGCGAAGGAGCAGCGGCTCGATCTGTCCCAGCACGACGCCCACGGTCTCCTGCCGCCCCATGTCGACAGGGATCGGCAGAAGGGGCTGATCGGGCGTCAGCGATGCCTGGCAGTAGTTGGCGAAGCCGTAGTTGAGCAGCGCCGCCACGTCCTCGTTGCGCTCTCCGGAGGTCCTGCCGCCCAGGACGACGGCCACCAGCGTCATGCCGTCGCGCTCCGCCGCGCCCGAGAGGCAGTAGCCGGCGTTTTTCGTATAACCGGTCTTGAGGCCGATCATGCCGGGGAAGGTGCGCAGGAGCTTGTTGGTGTTCGTCAGGCCGAAGGCGCCGTCCCGGATCGTGTCCGTCCAGATGGTGGTGAAATCGAGGATATCGGGGTGCCTGAGCAGCGCGCAGGACATGAGCGCGACGTCCCGGGCCGTCGTATAGTGGCCGGGCGCTTCCAGCC
>SVKN01000003.1 GCA_015068445.1 Oscillospiraceae bacterium
GCCGTAGGTGAAGGCCCAGGGGACGCCCGTGTTGCGCATGAAGGCCGCGAACTGACTGACGGGCGCCCAGTTGTTCAGCGACATGGACATGACGCCCAGCGGGAACGTCAGGTCGCCCGTGACGATCACGAGGTCGGGCTGCGCGTATTGGATCTCCGCCAGGCAGGCGCGCAGGGCCTTGGCGTCCTTGCGGTAAGAGTACAGGCTGCCGCCCAGATGGATGTCCGTCAGGTGCAGGACCTTGAAGTCGCCGCCCCCGCAGGTAATGGTGTAGACGCCGGTCTCGTCGTCATAGTCGATGGCACTGGCGCGGTGCGCCACCACGGGCGTCTCGTTGATGATGGGCTGGGTGTACCAGGTGTCGCGGTTGAGCGCACGGTACGTTCCCGCCAGCATCAGAAGCGCCAGCACAAACGAAACGCGCCTGCGGTTGAAAACGATATTGCGGAAGGTCACGCGTCTGCGCAGCGTGAGATCATACGCCAGCACCAGAAGTGTGAACGCGACGCCCGCCATCACGAAGAAGTTGCCGGGATATATCAGCCTGCGTCTGATCGCTACGGTCTGCGCCGTGACGGCCAGCCAGTAGGCGACGGAAAAGGCGGTCAGTCCGTTGACGTGCTTTTTGAAGCGCTCCATCACCGGCAGGCCGATCATCCCGTGGACGAGGCGGGTGCACATCACGTTTTTGATCAGCAGGAACAGCGGCACATCCAGGAAGATCGTGTTGGCGCTGACGTTTTCATAGAGCTCCGCCGCCTTGGAGTTTCCGAAGAAATAGAAGCTTAGCTCGCTGAGGACAAAGAGGGCAAAAGCGCCGCACAGCAGCGCGATGCTGTTCAGCTGTCGCTTGGCGTACTGGTCGCTCTTGACGCGCAGCCATTCGTAGGCGTCGGCGTTCCAGCGGTCGATCCCGAAGGCCGCGCGCTCAGCCGTCCGGAGCTTCGTCAAGCACAGCCACGTCAGCCAGCCCATCAGCGCTAGGGCGATCACGTTGGGGACCGTGCGGTAGACGAAGACGTTGACGAGGTCCGTGATCGTGGCCAGCAGCAGGAACGAGAACAGGTAAACGCGCCACCGCAGGCGTGAAAAGACCTTTTTCGTATCCGTCAGGCTCAGGGCCCCGGCGCTCTCGCGCCAGCGGGCAGCGTCTTCGGGCGTCTTCCCCGCCAGCACGGCCAGATCGGCCAGAGAGCCGTAGGACTTCGTCAGCGTATCCAGAGCCGCCTGTTCGCCCTGCTCCTGCGTCAGCCGCTGCAGCTCAGCCTCCAGCGCGGCCGCGGCGTCACGCTTCGCCTGAACCGTCTCCCCGTCGTAGGGCAGCGGACCGAAAAACAGGTCGATCAACGCCCGGACGCGCGAATCCATAGAAATGCCTCCTCGATAATCGGAATATGATAGCTTATTATACCGCGCCCCTCCCCTGTTTTCAAGCGCTTCGCTCTTGTGCATCGGCGCAAAGCATGGTAGAATAAAAACGTATAGGCAACTAAACCATGATCCACGGAGGTCATTTTCATGAAAACGCTTCCCTTTGACCGACAGCGGCTGGAGGAGATCACGACTCAATACCCCACCCCCTTCCACATCTACGACGAGGCCGGCATCATCAAGTGCGTGCAGGAGCTGCAGGCAGCCTTCGCGTGGAACAAGGGCTACCGGGAGTATTTCGCCGTCAAGGCGCTGCCCAACCCCTACATCCTGTCGATCCTTGAGCAGCTGGGCTGCGGCTGCGACACCGCCTCCACCCCGGAGCTGATGCTCAGCAAGGCGGCGGGCGTCAGCGGCGACCGCATCATGTTCAGCTCCAACGACACCCCGGCGGCCGAGTACGTCTACGCCGCGAAGCTGGGGGCCATCATCAACCTCGACGATTTTTCCCACATCCGCATGCTGGAACGGCTGGATCGGTTCCCCGAGACGGTCTGCTGCCGCTATAACCCCGGCCACGCCTTCTCCATGACAAACGACATCATGGGCCATCTGGCCGACTCGAAGTTCGGCATGACGAAGGCGCAGGTGCTGGACGCCATGGCGACGCTGAAGGCCAAGGGCGTCAAGCGGCTGGGTCTCCACGCCATGCTGGTCAGCAACGCCATGGAGACCGAATACTATCCACGTCTGGCCCGCAGTCTGTTCGAGCTGGCCGTGGAGATCAAAAAGAAGACGGGCGTGGAGCTGAGCTTCATCAATCTGTCCGGCGGTCTCGGCATCCCCTACTACCCCGATCAGGAGCCCATCAACATCAGGCTCATCGGCGAGCTGGTGCAGAAGGAGTACGAAAAGACCGTCGTCCCCGCGGGGCTGGAGCTGTCGATCTACACGGAGCTGGGCCGCTACATCACGGGGCCTTACGGCTATCTCGTCACCCGCGTGCTGCACAAAAAGCAGATCTACAAGAATTACATCGGCCTCGACGCCAGCGCCGCCGATCTGATGCGGCCGGCCATGTACGGCTCTTACCACCACATCTCGATCATGGGCAAGGAGGACGCCGCCGCGGACCATCTGTATGACGTGACGGGCTCCCTGTGCGAGAACAACGACAAGTTCGCCATCGACCGACTGCTGCCCGAGGTGGAGGTGGGCGATCTGGCTGTGATCCACGACACGGGCGCCCATGGCCATTCCATGGGCTACAACTACAACGGCAAGCTGCGCTCGGCGGAGCTGCTGCTGCGCACGGACGGGTCGGTCAAGCTGATCCGCCGGGCGGAGACGCCGCTGGACTACTTTGCCACCTTCGATTTCTCCCCGTATTTTGACGCTGTCCGCCGTGAAATGGAACAAATGGAGGAAAAGTAATATGAAGACCTACAACGTCGGCATTCTGGGCGCCACAGGCGCCGTGGGGCAGGAGATGATGAAGATCCTGCTGGAGCGCAGGTTCCCCGTGGGTGAGCTGCGCCTGCTGGCCAGCGCCCGCAGCGCCGGGAAGGAGGTCGCCTTCGGCGACCGCACCGTGACCATTCAGGAAGCATCCGACAGCGCCTTCGACGGGCTCGATTTCGTCCTCGGCGCCGCTGAGAACGACATTTCAAAGCGCTTCGCCCCTGCCATCAAGAAGAGCGGGGCCGTATACATCGACAACAGCAGTGCCTTCCGTCTCGATCCCGACATCCCCCTTGTGGTGCCGGAGATCAACCCGGAGGACGCTCTTCGCCACAACGGCATCATCGCCAACCCCAACTGCTCCACGATCATCGCACTGATGGCGCTCTACCCCATCGCGGCGCTGAGCCCCATCAAGACCATCGTCGCCTCCACCTACCAGGCGGTGTCCGGCGCGGGCGTGGGCGGCATCCGGGAGCTGGAGGAGCAAACGGCGGCATTGAGCCGCGGCGAGACCGTCAAGTGCGAGACGTTCCCCTATCAGATCGCCCAAAACCTGATCCCCCAGATCGGCGGGTTCAATGAGAACGGCTACACCACCGAGGAGATGAAGATGCAGAACGAGGGGCGCAAGATCCTGCATGCCCCCGAGATGCTCGTCTCCTGCACCTGCGTGCGCGTGCCCGTGGTCCGCTCCCACTCCATCGCGCTGAACGTCGTCACGGAGCGCCCCGTCTCCCCTGCCGAGGCCGCCGAGGTCATCGCAAAGGCCAAGGGCATCAAGCTGACCGACGACCCGCAGAACCTTGTCTACCCCATGCCGCTGGACACCAGCGACCAGGACCTCGTGTTCGTCGGCCGCATCCGCAGGGATCTGACGAACGAGAACGGCCTGTGCCTGTGGTGCTGCGGCGACCAGATCCGCAAGGGCGCCGCCGGCAATGCCGTGCAGATCGCCGAGCTGCTGATCGCGAACAGGTAAGTTTTCAGTAAATCAAAAAGGGACGCACTCGCGTCCCTTTTCTTTTGTCTGTTATTCCTCCACGCCGGGATCCTCGTCCTGATGCAGCGCCTTACGCCGTCTTTTGGCGGTGAGCGTATAGTTCAGCCACCAGATCGCGGCACATACCACGTTCAGAGAGAAGAAAAAGATGTCTGTCTTGTATTCCTGATAGAACAGGCCCAGCACGACGCGGATCGTCCAGATGACGGCGCACAGCAAAAAAGCGATCATCTGAAACCGCGACGGTGATTTCTGCTTCATCGGTCATCGCTCCTTTATTCAAAGAGAAAAGCGGACCGCCGGATGGCGGTCCGCTTTCAAAAACTCAAGTAATCCTGATTACTCGGTCAGGAAGCAGGCAACAAAGTGGCCGCTTTCGATCTCGCGCAGCTGAGGCTCCTCAGAACGGCACCGATCGGTGGCGTACTGGCAGCGGTTGGCGAAACGGCAGATCGGCTCGGGGTTGATGGGGGAGGTGATCTCGCCCTTCAGCAGGATACGATCCTTCTTGCCGCCGACCTTGGGGATAGGAATAGCGGACAGCAGAGCCTGGGTGTACGGATGGACCGGGTTGGAGAACAGGACCTCAGAGGGAGCCTTCTCGATCAGACGGCCCAGGTACATAACGGCGATATCATCGGAGAAGTGGTTGACGACCGACAGGTCATGGGTGATGAACATGTAGGTCAGGCCGCGCTGCTCCTGGATCTCGCCCATCAGGTTCAGGATCTGAGCCTGAATGGAAACGTCCAGAGCGGAAACCGGCTCGTCGCAGACGATGAACTTGGGGTCCAGCGCCAGGGCGCGGGCGATACCGATACGCTGACGGCGGCCGCCGTCCAGCTCGTGGGGATACGTGTTGACGTAACGCTCGGCCAGGCCGACGGTCTCCATGATCTCCAGAACCTTCTGCGTGCGCTCCTGCTCATTGGGATACACGTTGTGCAGCTTCAGGGGCTCTTCGATGGTCTGGCTGACCGTTCTTCTGGGGTTCAGAGAGGAGAACGGGTCCTGGAAGATGATCTGCATCTCCTTGCGCTTGGCGCGGAGCTGAGCAGCGTTGAGCTTGGCGACGTCCTCGCCTTCAAACAGGACCTGGCCGCCGGTGGGCTCCAGCAGTCTCAGGATGGCACGGCCAGTGGTGGACTTGCCGCAGCCGGACTCACCGACGACGCCAAGGGTCTTGCCCTTTTCGATCGTGAAGGTGACGTCGTCAACGGCGTGCAGCAGACCGCGCTTCGTGGTAAAGTATTTTTTTAAGCCCTTTACATCAAGTAATACTTCGCTCATTTGCCAATCTTCCCTCCATCTTTCACGCTCTGCTCATCATACAGATGGCATTCAACGTAATGTGTCTCGTTCCTGTAAACCCTCTTGGGCTTCACGGTCTTGCAGATCTCCATGGCGTAATCGCAGCGGGGATAGAAGACGCAGCCTTCAGGCAGGTTGGTCGGGTCAGGCATCAGGCCCTTGATCGGGCGGAGCTTGGCCGTTCTGTTATCCAGATCGGGCAGCGAACGGAACAGGCCTTCGGTGTAGGGATGCCTCGTGTAGTTGAAGACGTCCTCCAGGGAGCCATGCTCGATGACGTGGCCGCCGTAAACGACGGAGACGTCGTCGCAGATCTCGGCGACGATGCCGAGGTCGTGGGTGATCATCATCATGGAGGTCTTATACTTTTCCTTCAGACCCTTCATCATTTCCAGAACCTGCGCCTGGATCGTAACGTCCAGAGCGGTGGTGGGCTCGTCGGCGATCAGCAGGGCGGGCGAGCAGGCAAGCGCGATAGCGATAACGACGCGCTGCTTCATGCCGCCGGAGAACTGGTGCGGATACTCGGGGCCGCGCTCGCCGGGGATGCCGACCAGCTCGAGCATTTCCTTGGCTCTCTGGATGGCGCCGGCGTGGTTGACGTCCTCATGCAGCTCGATAACCTCGGCGATCTGCTCCTCGACGGTGATAACGGGGTTCAGCGAGGTCATGGGATCCTGGAAGATCATCGAAACAGCCTTGCCGCGGAGCTTCTGCATCTCGGCTTCGGAGATTTCGAAAATGTTCTGGCCGTTCAGCTTGATCGTGCCCTTGGTGATGACGCCGGGAGGGCTGGGGATCAGGCGGAGGATGGACAGGCCGGTGGTGGTCTTGCCGGCGCCGGTCTCACCGACCAGGCCCAGCGTCTTGCCTTCTTCGATCTCAAGCTCCATGTCGTTCAGCGCCTTGACGACGCCGGCGTCGGTCTTGAACTCTACGCAAAGGTCTTTAATCTCAACAGAATATTTCTTTTCACTCATGTTTGTAGCGCCCCCTTATTTCAGCTTCGGGTCAAGAGCGTCACGCAAACCGTCGCCCAGCAGGTTCAGGCTGAGGATGGTGATCATGATCGCAAGGCCCGGGAATAAGCACATGTAGCTGTTGTCACGGATATAGGCACGGGCATTGGTCAGCAGAGCGCCCCATTCGGGATGAGGAGCGGGAACGCCGAGGCCCAGGAACGACAGACCGGCGGCCGACAGGATAACGCTGGCGACACGGAGGGTCGACTGGACGATGATAGGAGCCATGCCGTTGGGCAGCACGTGCTTGAAGATGATCGTGCGGTCGTTGGCGCCGATGGCGCGGGCGGCCTCGACGTACTCCTGGTCTTTAACGGTCAGGACCGAGGAACGTACGATACGGGACATGCCCGGGATACCGGAGATCGAAAGGGCGATGATCAGGTTGCGGATGCTGGAGCCCAGGGAGGCGACGATGGCGATGGCCAGCAGCGTACCGGGGATAGCCAGCAGAACGTCCATGAAACGCATGATGATGTTATCGATCTTGCCGCCGTAGAAACCGGCCATAGCGCCCAGGACGATGCCGAGGACCAGGGAGGTCACGGCGCCTGTGAAGCCGATCAGCAGGGAGTACTTCGCGCCGTAGCAGACACGGGCGAAAATGTCGCGGCCCATCTCATCGGTGCCGAACCAATGCTCGGCGGAGGGGGACTGCAGACGGTTCATGATGTCCTGCTTGATGACCTGGGTCTCATAGTCATGCAGGGCGTCGGCGAAGATCGCCATGAACAGAAGCAGGATGACGACGATCGCGCCGGCCGTAGCGGACTTGTTGCGGAGCAGACGCTTGAAGATTTCCTTGAACTGACTCTGCTTTTTATATTTTTGTTTCAGATCAGCTACGTTTGTGTTCTTGTTCTCACTCATCTTGTTAGCACCTCCCGATTATTTGTACTGAGACTTGATTCGCGGATCGATAAAGCCGTACAGGATATCGACGATCAGGTTGACGATCGAGAAGGAGACCGAGAACATGATAACACATCCGAGAACCATGGGGATGTCACGCTTGTTGATGGACTGGACCATCAGACGGCCGATGCCGGGCCATGCGAAGACGGACTCGGTCATGACAGAGCCGCCGAGCATGCCGCCGAACTGAATACCGATGACCGTGACGGTGGGGATCAGGGCGTTCTTCAGAGCGTGCTTGGTGATGACCTTGTTCTCAGACACGCCCTTGGCGCGAGCCGTGCGGATATAGTCGGCACGAATGACCTCGAGCATGGAGGAACGGGTGACACGGGCAATGGCGGCCATGTGCTGGAAGCCCAGGGTGACGCCGGGAAGGACAAGCGACTTGAAGCCCTCGGAGCCGGAGGAGGGCAGCCAACCCAATCTCAGGGAGAAGAGCAGAATCAGCAGCATGCCGAGCCAGAAAACAGGCATCGACAGACCGAGCAGAGCGACGAACATGCTGACGCCGTCAAACACGGAGTTCTGATGAACGGCGGCCAGGATACCGATGGGCAGCGCCAGGATGATGGACAGGCTGACGGCCGTGACGGTCAGGCGCAGGGTGTTGGGGAAGCGGGCAAAGATCTCGGTCGCGCAGTTCAGACCGGAGTTGTAGGAAGTGCCCATATCGCCCCTCAGCAGATTGAGAATGTAGCGGGCGTACTGGATCAGAACGGGATCGTTGAGGTGCATTTCCTCACGCAGCGCCGCGATCTGCTCCGGGGTAGCCTGTTCACCAAGGATAACCTTGGCGGGATCGCCGGGCGCCATGTTCATGATCAGGTAAATGATCAGTGTGACGCCCAGAAGAACAGGAACCATTGCGATGAGTCGTTTAACGATGAATTTCCACATGTTTCCTCCTTGAGTTTTTCATTGTACCGGTTGCCCGATACAAGATGATACTTTGTCGATCGGCTCATATAAATATATTAGTCAGTCGGCAAAATAATCGCTGTCTGCCCCCGGCAAACAGCATTAAAAACCGGATCACGGCATCACTTTTGGCCATGTCGAACGGAAAAACCCACCATAGCCGACCCAACGTCCTGTCACGACGCCAGGCCCCGCCGACATCACCGAAAAAGGATGACCGCTCGCCGATCTTTGAATAATGCTATTATACACACATAAGCGTCTCTTTGCAATGAAAATCTTCCAGCCGATTGCGCTTTCTTGCATTTTTGAGAAAAAAATATCTGATTTTTTGTGCAGCTTCACCATTTTTCGATTTTATTCATTAACAATATCCACAAACTGGATATTCATTTTGCACAGATTCTTCCTGTTACCGGTTTGTAATTTAGTACGAAATGACCAGAAACAGGCAGGGTCTGAGTGGGTATAATAACGGTTACAAAAGGTTGCAAAATGGTAACAAATCGTGTAAACTGAGCGGGTAAAGGAGTGAGTCCATGAAAAAGCACCGATCTCTGGCGGCTTTTATTGTGATTTGTTCACTGTTCGTTCTGCCGGTCAGCGCCGCCGAAGAAGCGCCGCGCATCGTATTTGCCGACGCGCCGGCCGCCGCGGCCGAGGCCGTGCAGACCATAACGAGAAAGCTGTTGATCCCCTACGGCGTCGGTCCCGGCGCGGGCGGTTCCGATCTGGACGCCGTCGCAGAGGGCTATTTCGCCGTCGAATCCATCGCCATCACCGCCGCGGCGCCCGTCTCCGGCGCGTCCGCCGCTATCCGCACCCGCCTGAAGGAGGCGGGGACCTACGTCTCGCTGGACGATTTTCTGGCCGAGGCCGCCGAGGACAGCCAGCTGGACTACGGCAAATACACTGTCACCGCCACGGCGGGCGGCCATCGCATGGAGTTCCCCAAGGGCGTCTGGTACTGCAAGATCGACGGCAGGGTCCTGCCCATGAGCGAATCCTGCTTCGAGGAGGACGGATGTCTTTTCGTCCCCATCCGCGTGCTGGCCCCCGTGTTTTCCTATGATATCGAATGGGACGCGGAGACCCGCGCCGTCACGCTGACGGACAACGGTCAGCCGTTTTTGACCGGCGACCAGTTCTATAACCAGAGCGACTGCACGCTGCTGGCCAAGCTGATCCGCGCCGAGGCGGGCAACCAGTCCCTCACCGGCAAGATCGCCGTGGGCAACGTGGTGCTCAACCGCGTGCGCAGCAAGATGTTCCCCAACTCCATCAAATCCGTCATTTACGACCGCAGCAGCGGCATCCAGTTCACCACGGCCTACAACGGCGCCATCGACAAGAGCCCCACCGAGGAGTGCATCGTGGCCGCCAAGCTGTGCCTGGAGGGCTATTCGGTCACCGAAAGCAGCCTGTTCTTCTTCAATCCACGGTATCCGTCCAGATGGATCAAGAACAACAGGACCTACGTTATGACCATCGGCGACCACGTCTTTTATAAATAAGCAGCACACGAACAAATCACACGAACCGCAAGGGAGAGGCCAACGGCCTCTCCCATTATTGTACTATTTGTATATTGTATGCATAACGTACTTTCACTGAGCAACAAATCTGTTTTTTTGCGGACATGCGCCGCCAAAAAAACACCTTTACCGTGAGCGCAGCGAACCCTCGCGCCGACCAACTGAGGCGAAGCCGAAGGCGATCAGCGCGAGTAACCTCGCAGGAAGACCCAGCGAAGCGGTCTTCCTGCGAAGCGTGTCGCATGGATCGACACGCTCGCACGGGAGAGGCCAACGGCCTCTCCCCTTTTTCTTGCGCATCGGGCAAGGATAGGTTATGATGGTAAGAGAGGTGAGCACATGGAGACCGGCAAAAAGCGCGGATATCTCAACGAGGACTTCCGCATCTTCCACCTGCGGGACCGGGAGGCGCCCCAGGTGGACTACCATTATCACGAGTTCGACAAGCTTGTGCTGCTGCTGTCCGGCGGCGTGACTTACAACATCGAGGGCCGCGCCTGGCTGATGAAGCCCGGTGACCTGCTGTTCGTGCCCCACGGGGCCATCCACAAGCCTCTGATCGTCCCGGAGGAGGAGTACGAGCGGTACGTCATCTGGTGTACGCCGTCGTTTCTCGACCGCTGGGAGCGGCCCGAGGGGCGGCTGTCGGTGTGCTTCGACCGCGCGGAGGCGCCGGAGGGGCGGCTGTGCCCGCTGGATCTGGGCACCCGCGCCGAGCTGCTGCGGCAGCTGTCATCGATCCAGGAGGCGCAGCGGTCAGGGCAGTATCTGTCCGCGCTGGCGGCGGAAAGCCAGTTCGTTTCGTTCATGATCGCCGTATGCCGGATCTTCCTCTCCGCCGGCGACACCAGCCGCGACGCCGCCGTGGACCCGAAGATCACGGGCGTCATGGAGTACATCGAGCGCAATCTGGACGGCGACCTGTCGGTGGAAAAGCTGTCGTCGGTGTTCTACATCAGCCGCTACCACCTCATGCGGCGCTTCAAGGCCCAGAGCGGCTACACCCTGCACCAGTACGTCACGCGCCGCCGCATCCTGACGGCGGCGGGCCTCATCGGCCGCGGCACGCCCGTGGCAAAGGCGGCGGAGCAGTGCGGGTACGAGGACTATTCCGCTTTCCTGCGCGCCTTCAAGTCGATCTTCAAGGTCAGCCCGCGGAGCTTCTCTTCCCTCTCCAGCAAAAAGGATATTTATAATGAATAGTTCAAGGGCCCGTGCCATCGGCACGGGCCCTCTTTCTTTACTTCTCTTTCAGTCTGTCAAATACGACCTTATACCCGTCCGCGCCGAACTGGAGGCTCCTGTTGACGCGCGAGATGGTCGCGGTGGAGGCCCCCGTTTTGTTTGCAATGGCAGTGTACGTCATCCCCTCACGGAGCATCCATGCGACTTCAAAGCGCTGTGAAATGGCCTTGAGCTCACTGACCGTACAGATGTCCTCGAAGAACCGGTAGCACTCCTCCAGATCCTCCAGGGATAAGACAGCCTGAAACAGGCGGTCGGTCTCCGGACTTTGCAATTTGCTCTTATACATCACGCACCCGCTTTCGGATTTATTGAACAGTTCACATAATGTGTTATTATCATAGCACATCACCGCGCAAAAAGAAACGGATGATTTTCACCTTTTCATATTTTTGTCACAATTGCTGTTTCAAAGGCTATTTTTCGTCATTTTGCACAGCTCTTTTTCTCATTTGAGCCTTTTTTTGTATTGAGTGCTTGAAAGCTTTTACGTGCGATAGTGCTTCTTCAGCAGGGCGATCTCCCGGGCGTAGCCGTCCAGCTCATTGGGCGTCTCCAGATAAAAGGGCAGCTCGCGCAGGGACGGATGGTTGATGATCCGCTCCACGGCCGCCAGGCCCAGAGCGCCCTCGCCGATCTTTTCGTGACGGTCCTTGTGGGCGGACATAGGATTTTTGCTGTCGTTGAGGTGGATGGCCTTTAAACGGTCCAGTCCGATGATCCGGTCGAACTGCTCCAGCACGCCGTCCAGGTCGTTGACGATATCGTAGCCGCCCTCCCAGACGTGGCAGGTGTCGAGGCAGACGCCCATCTTGTCGCTGAGCTCCACGCGATCGAGGATCGCCTTCAGCTCTTCGAAGGTGCGGCCGATCTCGCTGCCCTTGCCCGCCATGGTCTCCAGCAGCACGGTGGTGTGCATCCCGGGCCAGAGGATGTCGTTGAGCATGGCAACGATGAAGTCGGTGCCGACCTCCACGCCCTGCTTGACATGGCTGCCGGGATGGAAGTTGTAGCAGTTGCCCGGCAGGTACTCCAGCCGCTGCAGGTCGTCCAGCATGGTGTTCCGGGCGAAATCGCGCAGGCCGGGATCGGCCGCGCAGGCGTTCAGCGTGTAAGGCGCGTGGCAGAGGATGTGCGCGATGTCATGCTCCGCGGCGAAATCGCGGTAGGCCGCCATGTCGTCGGGGTCCAGCGGCTTCGCCGAGCCGCCCCGGGGATTGCGGGAGAAAAACTGAAAGGTGTTGGCGCCGATGGAGGCCGCTTCCCTGCCCATGGCCAGATACCCTTTCGATACCGATAAATGACAGCCGATCCTGAACATGACCGATCCGCTCCTTTTCTGTTCGTATTCTGTGGACATCATACCACATCTCCCCCGCTTTCGTCCACGGAATCGGTGAAATTACCCGAAAAGTTTTTTGAAAAAGGGCTTGCAATTTGCCGCTCGTCGTGCTATTATAGTTGAGCCGACCGGGTGTAGCGCAGTTTGGTAGCGCGCTTGAATGGGGTTCAAGAGGCCGCAGGTTCGACTCCTGTCACTCGGACCAGATCGAGTGGTCATAACTGATTTGAGGTTATGACCACTCAATTTTTTTGTGCAGCAAAAAGAGCAGGCGCAGGGCCTGCTCTATTTTTATGCGTGGTCTGCGCGTCAACGGCGGGCCGCCGCGCTGGGAGCTAACGTCCGAGCATCGTGCTGTGGTACAGCTCTGTCAGACCGGAGCGGGTCGTCGCGCCGGTTTTCCGGTAGAGCTGGGTCACGTATTTCTGCAGGGCCTTGACCTGGATGGAGAGCCGCCCGCTGATGACGGTCTGCTTGTCCTCGGTGAGCACCAGCTCCCGGAGCACCTCTGTCTCCCGGGGCGTCAGCGCGTATTTCTCGCGCATCCGGTCGAAGGTATCCTCCGCCGAGAGCAGCGCGGGCGCATGATGCGTCTCGTGAGAGGCGCTCAGATCGAAGCCGTCGCTGACGCTCAGCAGCACGATCATGCACGCCAGCGCGAAGATGTTCAGCGCCAGTACCGCGGCAGCGGGAAGCGCGGAGATGTGGAGCAGCCCGGCCAGCAGCACCATGGCACTGTCCAGGACCCTGCCCATAGATGCCCAGAGCGCCGGCTGCCTTGTCCGGAATGCCAGCCGCCAGAAGGTCAGGTTGTAGTAGGAAACGGCCGCGGCGATGGCGCAGTAGAACAGGCACATATTCAGCCAGTAAGCGCCCGGGCTGCCGTTGAGCACGGAATTGAGCATGGCGACCAGCGCGATGCACAGCGCCGCCATCGGCACTAGTCTCCCCTGCCGCCTGTCGCCGATGGCAGCAAAGAGCAGGTAGCCGGGGACCAAAAGCAGCCTCGGCCAGCTGTAGACGTTGTAGGCCGTGTAGCCGGACCGGATCTGCAGATGATGGATATAGCCGTTGTAAAAGCTGGTGAGCAGCAGGAAGGACGACGCGATCAGGCAGGCGAAGAGGAGCTGACGCGGCGCTGCCGCCTCCGGCGCGGGGCCCAGCTGAGACTCCGGCGAGCCCCGCAGCAGCAGGACCGCCAGCAGCGCCGCGGCGCCCAGCGCGAAAACGGGCAGGAGCGGCGTGACGCCCCACCGGAGCTGCAGGACGTATTGCAGCGCCACGGCCGCGGCGCTGCCGATCCCCATGCTCCGGGCGGTCTTCTCCCCCGCAGCTGATGCGCGGCTCATGCGGCGATAGACCGCGCCGCCCAGACAGCCGAGGCAGGGCATGACCGCGTAGGTGACGGCCAGATAGAACCGCGACGCTCTGTCCGCAAACAGCATCGCCGCCGCTGCCGCGGCAAAGGCAGCCAACGCGGCGCCGAGCATCGTCCGGCGGGCGCGCTCCCCGCGGATCAGGCAGTCCGCGCCCGCATAGGCCAGAAAGCCGAGGATTACGTATACCTGCAGGACGTAGTAGACCTGCTCCCGCCGCCCGGCGGAGAGGTAGCCCTCGCCTGCACGGTTCCCGAGTCCCAATACGGTGAACTGCAGAAACATAAAGGCAGCGAACAGTCCGGTCAGAGACAGATCTCTTTTTGCTCTCTCGGACATGGCGCTCGCCTCCTTTTCGTGGATTGTTATATTATAGAAGAAACAGCAGTCTCATACAAGACGACAAATCGGAAAACAGGCTCCTTGCAGGCCTCCGCAGGCAGGCTTCTTCACCTTGGCAAGCCGCTTTGACGAAATAAAGGGACTATCTTGAACCCGGCGGGTCGATGCTTTATAATATGGACAGAAGAAATATGATCCCGACGCGGGGCGCTCTTGTTTTTACGAGGTGATGATCTTGAACGGTCAAAAGAATACCACTACTCTCATCGTGGTCGCGGGCAGCATCGCGCTGGTGCTGATCCTTGTCTTCGGCACGATCTGGACGGGCCGCAGCGCCCGTGCGGACACGGAGTCCGCGGTGCGCTCGGTGAGCCTGCTGTATCTGGACGAGCTGGCGAGCCGCCGCGAGCAGGTGGTCGCCGGCAACATGAAGGAGAAGGAGGACGTCATCGAGACGGCGCTGGAGCTGATGACCGAGGAGGACCTCAGCGATACGGCGCATCTGCAGGCGTACCAGGCGAAGATAAAGCGGCTGTTCAAGCTGGAGAAGTTCGCCTTCGTCGACGCGGACGGTGTCATTTACACCTCCATGGGCATGCAGACGGACATCGACCAGTACCGCTTCGACTATCTCCATATGGAGGGGCCGGAGATCTCCATCAAGAACCCGGAGAGCGCGGACAAGAAGGTCATCATCGCCGTGCCCGTGGAAATGACGTTCCAGGGCAAGGAGCTGACGGTCTGCTTCATGGAGATCGATATGGACGAGATGCTGTCCGGCGTCTCCATGGCCGCGCAGGCGGACGGCGCCACGTACTGCAACATGTACACCGGCGACGGCATCGCCCTGACCAACACGGTCCTGGGCGGTCTGGCAGAGGAGGACAACCTGCTGGAGGCCCTTGAAAACGCGCAGTTCGACCCCGGCTACTCCCATGCGGGCTTCGTGCGCGACTTCACCGAGGGCAACAGCGGCGAGATCTGCTTCACCTACAACAACATCCGCGAGACGCTCAGCTACGTCCCCGTCACGGGCACCGACTGGTTCCTGACCTACCTGATCCGCGAGAGCGTCATCATCGACAACATCAGCGCCATTTCCTCCGGCATCATCCGGCGCAGCATGATCCAAACGGGCTTGACGGTGCTGGTGCTGATCGGGATGTTCGGCTATATCTTCCGTCAGGCGCGCCGGAACGCGAAGCTGACGCTGGCCGACGCGGAGAACCGCGTCAAGCAGGAGGAGATGGCGCGGCAGCTGGCGCTGCAGGACGAGCTGCTGGCCCAGAAGCAGCAGCAGCAGGAGCAGAACCGCATGATCACGGCGCTGGCCTCGGACTACTGGAGCGTCTATTACCTCGATCTCGACACCGACGACGGCGTGTGCTATCAGTCTCACGAGGATCTGGACAGTGGCTTCCGTGTGGGCGACCGGTTCAAATACCTCGCCTCCGTCACGGCCTATGCCAGGGCCAACATCAGGGAGGAATATCTGGACGAGTTCCTGCGCTTCATCCAGCCGGAGAACGTCCGGGCCGGACTGAAGGAGCAGCGCGTCATCGCCTATCGCTATATGGTCCGCCGCCACGGCCGCGACACCTGGGAGGAGGTCCGCTTCGCGGGCGTTCGTCACCCGGAGGACCGCAACGCCCACCTCGTACACGCGGTGGGCGCCTGCTTCGTCGACGTGGACCGCGAGACGCGCAAGAGCATGGAGCAGCAGCAGGCGCTGCAGGAGGCGCTGAAGGAGGCCGAGTCCGCCAACCGCGCCAAGACCGCGTTCCTCAGCAATATGTCCCATGAGATCCGCACGCCCATGAACGCCATCATCGGCCTTGACAGCATCGCGCTGAACGACACGTCGATCTCCGCCCAGACGCGGGAGTATCTGGAGAAGATCGGCACCTCGGCCCATCACCTGCTGGGCATCATCAACGATATCCTCGACATGAGCCGCATCGAATCCGGCCGACTGACGATCAAGAACGAGGAGTTCTCGTTCTCCAAGGCGCTGGAGCAGGTGAACGCGATCATCAACGGCCAGTGCCGCGACAAGGGCCTTCGGTACGAGTGCCGCACCGTGGGACAGATCGACGAGTATTACATCGGCGACGACATGAAGCTGAGGCAGGTGATGATCAACATCCTCGGCAACGCCGTCAAGTTCACGCCGGAGGGCGGCACGGTGTCCTTCCTCATCGAGGACGTCGCCCGCATGGACAACAAGGCGACGCTGCGCTTTACGATCCGCGACACGGGCATCGGCATGAGCAGGGAGTACCTGCCCCGGCTGTTCGACGCGTTCTCTCAGGAGGATTCCTCCAGCACCAACCGCTACGGCAGCGCAGGGCTCGGCATGCCCATCACCAAGAGCATCGTGGAGCTGATGAACGGCGCCATCGAGGTGGAGAGCGAAAAGGGCAAAGGCACGACGTTCACCGTGACGGTCACGCTGACGCAGGCGAACCACCCCGGCGCGGAGCCGGGCGATATCGAGCTGCGGCCCCATGAGATGAGCGTCCTCGTCATCGACGACGACCGCATCGCCTGCGAGCACGCGGAGGTCATCCTCGGCCAGGTGGGCATCAGCTGCGAAAGCGTGCTGTCGGGCCGGGAGGCCGTGGAGATGGTCAGGATGCGCCACGCCCGCCGGGAGGATTACAACCTGATTCTCGTGGACTGGAAGATGCCGGAGATGGACGGTCTGGAGACCACCCGTCAGATCCGCACCATCGTAGGGCCCGATACGCCCATCATCATCCTGACCTCCTACAACTGGGAGGACATCGAGCAGGAGGCCCGGGAGGCCGGCGTGGACACCTTCGCCGCCAAGCCCCTGTTCGCCGGGACCGTCATGGACGAGTTCCGGGAGGCGTTCAAGCGCAAGAACGCACGGCTGGTGCGTGAGACCGTGGACCTCAAGGGCCGCCGCATCCTGCTGGCGGAGGACGTGATGGTCAACGCCGAGATCATGATGATGGTCCTCTCCATGCGGGAGATGGAGGTGGAGCACGCCGAAAACGGCAGGATCGCCGTAGACATGTTCCGCAGCCATGAGCCGGGCTATTACGACGCGATCCTCATGGATATGCGCATGCCGGAGATGGACGGTCTGGAGGCGACGCGGACCATCCGCGAGCTGGACCGCCCGGACGCAAAATCCATCCCCATCATCGCGCTGACGGCCAATGCCTTCGACGAGGACGTCCAGCGGAGCATGCAGGCGGGCCTCGACGCGCATCTCAGCAAGCCCGTGGAGCCTGAGCTGCTGTTCGAGACGCTGGAAAACCTGATCCGATGAAGCAGATCAATAAAACACCGGAGGAGCGCTTCGTGCGCGCCTTCGTGAAAAAAGGATACCGGGAGCGGCTGCTGCACGAGCTGACCTCGCCCAAAAAGCGGACCCGCGGCCTCAGCCGCTTCTGCCATCAGATGGGGGAGCTGCTCGACCCGGCGCGCATCGCGCTGCAGGGCGGCGATCTGGAGCGTCAGCCGTCGTTCCGGACGTTTCTCGCGGCCCGCCGGGAGAGCTGCGTGCTTCTCTCCCCGGACGGCGCCTTCGACGGGCTGACGCTCCCTGCGGAGGAGGCGGCGGATGCGGCGTTTTTCGCGCCGGACGCCGTCATCGTCCTCGGCGGCGATTTCGCCGTCGTCTGCGGCGAGCCGATGAAGGGCGGCCGCGAAAAGGCGCTGCTGACTGCGCCTGCCCCTCATTCATCGAAAGGAGACGCATCCGATGACAAATAAAACCGATCCGGCCGTGATGCAGCGCATCGCGGCAGAGCTTGCAAGGCGCGAGGGCTACCCTCAGCGGGACTACAGCGACAAACACGCGAAAGCCGCCGCGCTCATCGCCGTCGAGGGCCATCCCCTGCAGACGCTGGCGCGAGAGAACGACGCGCTGGAAGCGCTGCTGGCGCGGCTGCAGGAGACATGTGACGAAGCGCTTTTGGCCCAGCTGAGCGAGCTGGCGATCCACTATGCCAAGAAGGGCGACCTGCTCTATCCCCTGCTGAAGGTGCGCTACGGCGTCGCCGGCCCCTCGGACCTCATGTGGACGACAGACGACGAGATCCGCGCCGAGCTGAGCGCCCTGACGCGGGACGACAATCGCGGCGACGCCCGGCAAGCGCGGCTGGATGCGCTGCTCCGGCGCGTGGAGAACATGATCCTTCAGGAGCGGAACGTCCTGTTCCCCATCTGCGCGGTCAACTTCACCGAGGACGAGTGGCGCGGCATTTACCGGGACGAGGCGGATTACGGCGTCTGCTTCGGCGTGGAGCGCGCGGTCTGGGACGGCGCGGCGCAGGTCTCCCCTGCCCCGGCAGCGGACGGTGAGATCGTCCTGCCCGGCGGGAGTCTGACGCTCCGGCAGCTGACAGCGCTGCTCAACGTGATCCCCATGGAGATCACGTTCGTGGACGATCAAAATATCAACCGGTTCTTCAACGAGGGCCCGAAGGTCTTCAAGCGGCCGCAGATGGCCCTGGGCCGGGAGGTGTTTTCCTGCCACCCGCCGAAGATCGAGCCCATGGTGCGTCAGATCGTCGACGATTTCCGGGCTGGACGGCGCGACAGCGTTCCCGTGTGGATGGAAAAGGACGGCCGCCCGATGCTCGTGCGGTACATGTCCGTGCGGGACAGAGACGGCGCGTATTTGGGCACCGTGGAGCTGGTGCAGGACATGACGTTCGCCCGGGAGCATTTCTCCCATGCGAAAAACGGATAGCAAGCTATCCGATATTCCTATTGGCGCAGAGACACGATATCCGTTATAATTAAGATCAACATGGATCATCAAAGGAGGAAAACAATGATCTACAGAGATTTCCAGGGGCTGAAGCTGTCGGCCCTGGGCTTCGGCGCCATGCGCCTGCCTGTGCTGGCCGGCAACGACGGCCAGATCGACGAGGCGTCCTCCCTGCGCATGGTGGACGTCGCCATGAAGAACGGCATCAACTATTACGACACCGCCTGGGGCTACCACGGCGGCAACTCGGAGCTCGTCATGGGCAAGGCGCTGGCCCGCTATCCCCGCGACAGCTTCTATCTCGCCACAAAGTTCCCCGGCTATGACGCCTCCAACTGGGGCAAGGTCGAGGAGATCTTCGAGCGTCAGCTGGAAAAGCTGGGCGTGGATCACTTCGATTTCTACCTGTTCCACAACGTGTGCGAGATGAACATCGACGCGTATCTGGACGATGAGAAATACGGCATCTACAGCTACCTGATGGAGCAGAAGAAAAACGGCCGCATCCGTCATCTGGGCTTCTCCTGCCACGGCGGCATGGACGTGCTGACGCGCTTCCTGGACGCCTACGGCAAGGATATGGAGTTCTGCCAGCTGCAGCTGAACTATCTGGACTGGACGTTCCAGAACGGCAAAGGCAAGGTGGCGCTGCTGAACGAGCGAAATATCCCCGTGTGGGTCATGGAGCCGCTGCGCGGCGGCAAGCTGGCGAAGCTGGCGCCCGAGTATGAGAGCGAGCTGCGCGCGCTGCGCCCCGACGAGGAGATCCCCGCCTGGGCCTTCCGGTTCCTGCAGACGATCCCCGGCGTGACGATGATCCTGTCCGGCATGTCGAACGAGGAGCAGCTGGAGAAGAACCTCAAAACATTCTCCGAGGATCGGAAGCTGTCCGACGCCGAGCAGGGCGCCCTGCTGGGGATCGCGGACAGGATGCTGTCCGTGGGCACTGTGCCCTGCACGGCCTGCCATTACTGCGTCAGCCACTGTCCCATGGGGCTGGACATCCCTGCCCTGCTGGCCCTGTACAACGAACACGCCTACACCGGCGGCGGCTTCATCGCGCCCATGGCGCTGAGCGCCCTGCCCGACGACAAGAAGCCGCAGGCATGTCTCCAGTGCCGCAGCTGCGAGCAGGTCTGCCCTCAGCAGATCAAGATCTCTGAAGCTCTGGCCGATTTCTCGGCAAGGCTGCGGTAAAAGAAAGCATAAAAAAGGAGCCCTGCGGGGCTCCTTTTTTTAATTATTATCAGACAAGCGGATGCTTTTTCAGCCACTGGACGGCGTCGGGGACGAAGGTCGTGCCCTGGAGGGAGTGGTCGGCGCCGTCGTAGAGGATCAGCTCGCATTCCTTGCCGGCGGCGACCATGCGCTCGTGGAGCGTTTTGGACTGGCGGGGATTGACGCGCCAGTCGTCGGTGCCTTGGCAGATCAGCAGGGGCGGGATGATCTTCTCGGGCCAGTGGGTGGCGGAGCGGGCGACGAACGCGTCGTGCTTTTCCTCGGGGCCGCCGCCCACCAGCTCGTGGTAGACGTCCTTCATGCTCTGCTCGCGGTCCTCATACATCATGAAGCTGTCGGCGATGCCGGCGCCGACGACGGCAGCCCTGATGCGCGCGTCGCGGGCGCAGGACAGGTACGTCATCATGCCGCCGCGGGAGTGGCCGATCATGTAAACGCCGCTCTTGACGGTGATAGGCAGCTCCAGCGCGATGTCGATCAGCTTGATCACATCGTTGACGTCCGCGCCGCCGAACTCCTCGTGGCCGGTGCCGCCCTGATTGCCGCGGTACTGGCTGCCCAGGACCACATAGCCGTGCTTCGCGAAGCGGCAGACGCCCTCGGGGCGCAGGAAGCCGAACTCACGGTTGCCGCCGCGGTTGTAGACGATGGCGGGCAGCGGCGTCTCGAAGGATTTGGGGAACGCGGCGTAGCCCGTAACCTCGCAGTCGTCGCTCTTATAGCGGATGCCGTAAAGAACGGTATCGGGGAACAGCTCGGGCGCGGGCAGCTCCGTGACGGTGAGCATCTCGGGGACCGCCTCGAGCATCTGTTTCAGATCGATCATAACGTCTCCTTTCGGCAGTACAGGGATGTAATGTTGCGTAATATCTTTAGGTATATTATGGGGAACGGGCGGCGTTTTGTCAAGAGGGCGGCTGAAAAGGCCGGGCCCGCAGAGCGGACCCGGCCTTGCCGTATTCTATCGATCCTCGCTGGACCAGCTTTCGTGGATGGGGACGTCGTCCTCACCGATGAAGAAGACGCGGTATTCGTCGGCCCCGTCGACGGTCATGGAGCCCTCGGTGCGGCCGTTCTGGGTGACAGCAGCGATCTCAACGCCCAGGAATCGGCCCTCGCCGTCGTACCGGGCCACCAGCATCCGGGCGCCGCGGCCGCTGCGGGGCAGCTCCACGTCATAGTCGACCGTGCCGGAATCGCCCTCCGGCGTGACCTCGATGGACTCCTCCACGGGGCGGATGACCACGTGCGTGGCCATCTTGCCGTCCTCCGTCTCGGGATACCACTGTTCGCTGATCATGGTGAACCGGCCGTTCCACGGCTCGTCGATCACGGCGTCCTCCAGCGTGATGCTGCCCGTGAAATAGGGAATGGCGTAGAAGTCGCCCGTGGTGGTGACGTCGGCGCTGGAGCGGCGGACGACGAGGCTCGCGGGAGCCGCGTAGCCGCTGCCGGCGATGGTGCCCCAATAAGCCACGGCGTCCATGGTCAGCTCGTCCAGCGTCACGGTGGTGCGGCCTTCAGTGGCGATGGCGAAGCCCGCCCAGCCCTCGGAGGCGTCCAGCGTCACGGGCCCGCCCGTCAGCCGCGCGTCGTCCAGCAGGTGGACGCAGTCGCCGACGCCGGTGGTGATGAGCTTCGACCCGGGCTTGAAGTCGATGATGAGATTGCGGACCGCGCTTTGGATGACGTGCACGTCCTCCGTCGTGCAGACGCCGCGCACGCTAAGCGTGCGGTCGCCGTCGAAGGAGAAGACGCCGTCGCCCAGGATATCGGCGCAGTTGCGCTCGTCGACCTGCGTGCCCGCGATATACAGCGGATACGTGCCGTTGGGCTCGATCAGAAGCGTTGTGACGTACTCGTCGCTTCCGCTGACGCGGATGGCGCCATTTTTGATCTGATAACTCTCAGGCTCCGTGACAAGGCAGTCTTTGAACTCGATGCGCTGCAGGCTGTCCACCGCACTGATGGCCGTCACAAGAGACACCCGGCAGTGGTCGAAGACGACGCCGTCGCCGTAACCGCCCCGGACGCCAAACTGGGCGCGGACCGTCAGATCGACGTCGCTGAGCGTCAGTGTATGGCCGTAGGCGATGTCGAGGGCCGTCTGGCAGTCCGGCGCGTCGATGGTCAGCTTGCCCGGACCGGTGAACGTCACGTCGCCGTCGGAGAAGAGGAACTTATAGAAGCTGCCGGAGATCGTGCAGTCCTTCGCAATGACGACCTGCAGACCGTCGATCTTATTGAAGAGCACGAACTCGGAGCTGCTGTTCACATCGCCGCTGATCGTCAGCGTATGATTGCCGTCAAAGGAGAAAACGCCGTCGCCGAGGATATCATCCCGGATGTCCTCCGCCACGTATACGCCGTTGACTGTCAGGTCGTAGAGGCGGTAGGAGACGACGCGGACCTCTTTGGCCACCGCACCGGATCCGTTGCAGATCGCACCGCTGGAAACGTCGGCGTCCGCAGGCTCCTCGATGCGGGTGGTGAGCTCGTATTTGACGATGGAGGCGAAACCGCTCGCCGCAGCCTCAGCTGCGTGGAGGCTGACGTTCGCGCCCTCGTCGAAGTACAGCGTCGTGCGCTTTCCGCCGCCGCTGAAGCAGCGCGGGGCCGTGACGTCCAGCGTCACATTTTTGAACTGCAGCTGACCGTTGCCCGTCATCCCGACGGCCGTGCCGCCGGAGCGCAGCGTCAGCTCACCGCCGGTGAACGTCGTTCTGCCGCCCAGGCGGAACAGATCGCCGTCGTTTGCCAGCGTTGCGGCGTCGGAGCAGCGGACGGTGAGACCGTCGATCGCGCTCTCGACGAGGGGCATTTCGGTATGGTATTCCGAGGATCGGTCGATATACAGGGTATTGCTCGCCGCGTCAAACCGGAAGACCCTGTCGCCCAGGATGTTGCCCGCATTCCTGTCCGTGACCGGGACGCCCGTGACCGTCAAGCCGTATCTGACGTTGAAGGGCTTGATCTGCACTTCGTTTACAGGGCTGCCGTCGAGATAGAAGTTGTCGGAAACGACGGTGTTCAGCGGCTTCTCCACGGAGCAGTGGTCCAGCGTGACGGATGAAAGGTTCGTGACCGCCTCCTGTTCGCCTGTCAGCCTGTAATCGCCGCTGGACAGATAAAGCGTCTCGCGCCCGGAAACGCCGCGGACTGCATGAACGCCTTCGACGGAGAGGGATTCGCCTCCGTTCAGATACAGCTCCGCGCTGCCGCGGGTATCGCCCACCACGATTGCGTCGCTCTTATTCGAACGGATCACAACAAAGCTGGTGTTTTGGATCACAAGATCCCTCTTTGCCGCGATGACGGGTTCATCCGAGGTGAGCGTGACGACGGTGGAGTCGCTTTTGCCGATGCGGATCGTCAGAGGGATCTCGCTCTCGATCAGCGGTCTGTCCTTCGCCAGGCGCGATTCACAGCTGGATGTGACCGACAGGGTGCGGACGCCGTCGAAGCTGACCTTGCCGTCACCCAGAACGTTCTTCCTGTTGAGCGACGTCACCTTGACGCCGTCGACATAGACCAGCCACTCGCGATAGGTGGCGAACAGGATCGTTTTGGCGTAAGGCGCCGCCGCCGTCGTGGAGCCGTCCGGCGCCCAGTCAGCGCTGCCCGCGCCTTTGCCCAGCAGCGCCAGCGCCTCGTCGTTCAGCCGCAGCATGAAGTTGTTGCGCAGGGAGGTGGTTCTGAGCACCGAATAGGTGTAGCCGTCCACGAGATGCTCGATGGCCATGTCCCAGCTGCCGTTCTTGTCGAGGTCGACCACGGTCCAGAGGCCAGTCGTCCCGACGGGCGAGCCGATCTCGCCGTTGGCCTCCCGATCCTCCTCCATGGCGATCTGACCGACCTGCGCCGCTGCCCGCAGAGAGGGCATCACGTGGCCGAAATGCGCCTCGTCGGACAGCGTCACGGGACTCAGGGAACAGTCGATCGAATACATCTCGATGGGCTCTGCGCCGCCGATGACCGTCACATGGATCGTATGGGTGCAGACGACGCCGTTTTTCAGATAGATGCGGAAGGATACGTCATAAGTGCCGCTCTGAGACGGAATACCCGTCAGCACGGGCGGCTGGTCGATGGTCCAGCTCAGGAACATGCCGGGGATCGCGCCGTCGATATTCTCGACCTCCACCACAGGCTGCTGGAACGCGCCGCAATGGATGGCGCAGTCCTTCCGCGTGCCGTCGGCCAGGATCGTAATGTTCTGACTGGTCGTCGTCTCCCGGACGGGCGTGACGTTCAGCGTCAGCGTCAACTCGACCTCGCTGCCGTCGGTGAGGATCATATGATAGACCGTATCGTACTGCCTGGGCCGTTTCGGAGTGCCGATGAGCACAGGAGCGTTTTTGCCGTCATAGACGAGGGCCATGCCCTCGGGCTCGGCGCCGCTGACGCGCTCGACAGAGAAGACGTCCACGTCCTCCCCGGCGTCCGTGCGCAATACGATGCCGTTGTGCTCGTCAAAGGTCCTGCCAAAGGGGATCGCGGTAGACTGCTCCAGCTCTGCGACCTTTCTGTCCGCCTCCAGCAGCAGGATATCGAAGCGATAGCTATCCTTCGACCCATCACTCCGCTTCGCTTCCCACAATCCATCAAAGTGGTTGATCGGATGGGGGTCGGAGCCCTTCGATACGAACCCGGGATTGTCCTTCAGATTCGCATACAAACGGTAGGCATTGTCCTCCCTGCTGACTTTGAAGTATTTTATGGCGTCCCTGGGACCCTGTGAAAAATAGGTCCAGGCAGAGGTGTAATCCCAGGTGCTGCAGACGACATCATTAGACAAGCTCCCCTGCTCGAAGACAAAGCGGCGGATGTACTCGCCCGCCTCATTCCGGCTGCGCTCCAGCGGCAGAGTCCAGTCTGAAACGGGATGCGACGCCTTGTCCACATTGCCGTGGCCAGGATAAGGCTCCTGAGGCGAGACGAGCAGCGGGAAAGCGTAGTGATGCTCCAGCGCCCAGTCCAGCGTGAACCATTCCGCTTCCTTTTGAAAGTGACTCATGACAAGGCTGTTTGGATTAGTGAGGTCCCAGCCATTTCCATAACACCTTGTTACATAATTGAAGGCATCGCCGGCATTGCTGCCGCTGCGCAGCGCGTCAAAAAAGTACCTGCTGTGAGCATCGGCATAGGCGGTATAAACCGGCTGAGTGAAGCCAACGGCCGTGTGGACGCCGTACTCCAGCAGCGGGCCGATTGTCTTGTCTGTGGACATCAGCAGACAGCTGTAGAAGTACGCCAGACTGTTGGGCGCAGGCTTGGGCATATGGTTGCGGATGACGAAGCCGTCCACGCACAGGCGGTGGCGGGCGCTCTTGAAGCAGTGGGGGTAGGAGCCGAACTCGCCCTCGCCCTCCGAGCGGTCGAGGTCTGTGATGCCCTCCTCGGAGCGGATCGTGATATAGGAGCAGTTGGCGAACTCCGTCTGGCTGTTTTCGATATGGCCGACGCTGTAGGGCTGGTAGCCGTAGTCCGTGTTGCCGTGGGTATAGACGAACACGACGCCGCAGTTGGAAAAGGCCTGACCGATGGCGTCGATGGTGGCGTCAAGGCCCACCAGATGGTATGCCCTGCCCCCGGTGTCCACGGCTGTCGCCTGGGCCAGCGTGTAGGGCGAATCGTCAAAGAACTCTTCCTCTCCCGTGTCGGCGACATAGAAGCCCTTCCACGGGTTGATGACCGCGATGTCGCGGCTGGTGGCCGTTTCGCTCATCAGCTCCACCACCTGGGAGCCCGTGACGGTCTCGCCGTCCACATAAGCCTCGCTGACGTCCTCCGTCAGCTGCTCGCCCTGGGCCATTTTGCGCTCGTAGGGCGAATAGCCGTTGAGCTCGCCGTCAGCGGTGCGCCAGTAGAAGAAGTCGCCGTTGCGGTGCAGGCTGCCCTCCACGAAATCCTCGCGAGCGCGGACAAAGGCCTCCACCTGCTCGGAGATGGCGGCGTAATCCTCCTCTGCGGGCGCTTCGTCGCCCATCAGGCGAGGCATGGCCGCGAAGGTCTCCTCCTCAAAGCGGTCGATGGCCTCCCAGACGTCGCCCTCGCCGGACGACGCCCCGCTCCCGGGGGACGACGTCTCGCGCACTGGGACGTCAGTCTCCTCCAGCGCCAGCGCCGGCAGCATCCCCGCCGCCATCACCAGCGCCAAAAGCGCCGTCAGTACCCGCTTCCCGATCGTATATCCGTTCATAACGCCCCTCCTTCTGACACTCAGGGTATAGTATTCCATTTACAGTATACAGCACCCCGCACCCCCGGGCAACACCCGTTTGGGTAGGGATGGCAAAAACGCCCGTATTCGACGACAACTGTACAGACAACTGTACAGTCATCATGTCATTATCAGATCACAGTAGTCTGAAATGCCATACTATGGTATGATTGGAACGGAGGGATCCTTATGACAAAAGAGTATTACGCACATATTTCGGAGGACGGCAGAAAACAAACGGTCCTCGCTCACCTTGAAGGTACCGCTGCACTGAGCGGCAATTTTGCCGCCGCTTTCGGTGAAAGGGCCGCCGGACAGCTGCTGGGGCTCGCGCACGACGTCGGCAAGTGTTCAAACGCCTTTCAAAAGCGTCTGCAGGGCGGCATGACCGTCGATCACGCGTCCGCAGGCGCCTACGAAAGCATTCGGGCAGATCCGCAAATGGGATATTGGGCCGCCTGCTGTATCGCCGGACATCACGGCGGCTTGCCCGATCTCGGCAATCCTATCACCGATCAGCCCGGTGATGGGACCATGTTCGGGCGTATCCGAAAGGTACACGAAAAGCAGGTTCCGCCGTATGAGATGATCCTGTCCCTGCCGAAGACTGTCCGGCCGGATAAGGTCGGCGCCAGCCATCTTTCCGATTCATTTTTGATCCGGATGCTGTATTCCTGTCTCGTTGATGCAGACTATCTCGACACCGAGCAGTTCATGAAGCCGCAGAATGACGCAGCCCTCCCTCACAGCTCTCTGCGGGAGTTGTGGGATCGGCTGGAAGAACAGGATCGACGGTTTCAGGACAAAGGAGGAGAGCTGAACCTGCTGCGCAGGCAGATCCGCGCCTCATGCCTGAAAAAGGCATTCCTACCAAAAGGGTTTTTTACTCTGACCGTTCCCACAGGCGGCGGCAAAACGCTGACTTCTATCGCTTTTGCGCTGCGTCACGCCATTGAGCACGGCATGGACCGCATCATTTACGTGATCCCGTATACTTCGATCATTGAGCAGACAGCCAAGGTCTTTCGCGGCATATTCGGCGAGGAGAATGTCCTTGAGCACCATTCCAACGCCGTTTATGAGGTCCCTGAAAACGGAAGCACCGGTCAGTACGAAAAGGTCAGGGCGACAGAAAACTGGGACGCGCCCATCATCGTCACCACTGCCGTCCAGTTTTTCGAATCGATATACAGCAACCGGCCGTCAAAATGCAGGAAACTGCACAGCATCGCCAACAGTGTAGTCGTTTTTGATGAGGCACAGATGCTGCCGATCAGCCATCTGCGGCCTTGTACGGCCGCCATCGCGTCACTGGTGGATCGGTTCGGTGTCAGCGCCGTCCTCTGCACGGCGACGCAGCCGAAGCTGGACGACCTGCTGAGCGAATATGCAGGCAGCCGCACGGTCACGGAGTTGTGTCCCGAACAGATCCGCCAGGCTGACGTCTTTCGCCGTGTCACATTTCGGGATATAGGCAAGACAGACGCCGGTCAGCTCGCGCGACAGCTTGCTGCTCATCGGCAGGTCCTCTGTGTCGTCAATACGCGGCAGTCGGCCCGGACGCTTTTCGATCTGCTGCCGGAGGAGGGACGCTGTCACCTTACGACCCTGATGACCCCTCACGACAGGCGATTGGCATTTGAGGATATCCGGCGCCGTCTGGAGGCAGGTCTTCCCTGCCGCGTCGTTTCCACCTCCCTGATTGAAGCCGGGGTCGACGTGGATTTCCCCGCCGTATATCGGGAGCTTGCGGGGCTCGACTCGATCCTGCAGGCTGCAGGGCGCTGCAACCGTGAGGGAAAGCGCAGGGCTGAAGAAAGCGTCGTGACGATCTTTCACGGTGTATCCGCTGTCCCGATGCTCCAGCGCATCAACGTTTCTGCAGCTGAGGAGGCGCTCGCTGCGTTCGGCAGCCCGGCGTCGCCAGAGGCGATCCGGCGGTATTTTTCCATTCTGCGCTCGCTGCGTGCCAATGAGATCGACCAAAGCGAGACAATCTCTTCACTGGAGCATGGAATTGATGGCTGCAATATACCCTTCCGGACTGTTGCGGAACGGTTCCACCTGATCGACAGCAATACGCGCACCGTCTATATTCCTCTCGGCGCCGGTGAGGCGCTCTGTGAGCGTCTTCTTGCCGGAAAGCTCGACCGCGCGGGCTTCCGCACGATCGGGCAGTACGGCGTCAGCGTATATGAACATCAGTTCCGGGCTCTTTACGCCGCCGGTTTGTTGGCGCAAGCGGACGAGGAGAGCGCTGTCCTGACAGACGTCAGCCGCTACGACGCTGCGACCGGTCTCTGTCTCGATGAACCGCAAGGCCAGGCAAACTTTGTCTGAACGCAAAGGGCCAGAGCGTAAGCCCCGGCCCATTTGCCTCGTGATAGACATAATCACAATTTCAACCCGCAAACGCGTAAAAGCGTTCGACAAGAATAGTATATCACTTTTGTCAACCGCAAATCTTTTATAAACATAATCACAAAAAGTTGATATTGACATGTATTATCTGCTTATATATAATTGAATTAATCCAATTCACAAGAGAAAGGAGTTGTTCGATATGATCTCGCTCGAAGTATGGGGAGACTATGCGGCCTTCAACCGTCCGGAAATGAAGACGGAACGCGTTACCTATGACGTCATGACGCCGTCGGCGGCACGTGGCATCCTGGATGCGATCTTCTACCACCCGGGCCTGCGGTGGGTGGTAGACCGCATCACGGTCTGCTCGCCCATTCGTTTTACCAACATCCGGCGCAACGAGGTCAAGGATGTGATCTCTGCCAGCAAGGTCAAAACGGCGCTCAGGCGCGGTCCCGGCGATCTGTGCCTGGTCACCTCGGAAAGCATCCAGCAGCGAGCCGCCATGGTTCTCAAGGACGTACGGTACATCATAGACGCTCATTTTGAAATGACCGAGCGCGCCGCCGCAAGCGACAATCCGGGCAAGTTTCAGGAAATGATGCGCAGGAGAGTTGAGAAGGGCCAGTTTTATCATGCGCCCTATCTCGGCGTCCGTGAGTTCCCTGCCGCCTTTGCGCCCTGTTCCAACCGCCCTCCCTGCCCCGAGGAGCTCCGCGGCGAACGCGATCTGGGGTGGATGCTGCTGGACATGGATTACTCAGATCGGGAGAATATCCGCCCCATCTTTTTCCGCGCGTCCATGAAGGACGGCGTCATCGAGGTCCCGGATCCCCGGAAGGAAGGTGTTGCCGGATGATCCTGCAGGCTCTGACGAGCTATTATGAATCGCTGGCTGAAAAGGGTCAGATCGCGCGGCCGGGATGGTCAAGCGCCCGAATCGCGTGGGCAATCATGCTGGATCGCGACGGAGTGCTCCGCCGCATCGCTCCGCTGCAGACACAGGCAGAGGGGCGCAAACCACAGGCCATGTCCTTTGTTCTGCCTGCTCCCGTCAAGCGTACGGTCGCCATCGATCCAAACTTCCTGTGGGATAACGCCTCTTATCTGCTGGGGATCGACAGCAAGGGCAAACCGGAGCGCAGCCGCCGCTGCTTTGAGGCAGCCGCCGCACTGCATCACAAGCTGCTGGACGATCTGGACAGCGCCGCTGCCCGCGCCATATGCCGCTTCTTCGACAGCTGGGAGCCCGCGGAAGCATCGGCTCATCCCGCGCTGAACGGTATTCTGGATCAGGTCACCGCAGGAGGCAATCTCCTGTTCATGGCAGACGGCAGCTACGCTCACGACGATCCTCAGATCAAACGCGCCTGGCAATCATTCTATGACGGCAGCGGCTTCGGTGAGATCGCTCAATGCCTCGTCACCGGCAAGGCAGAGCTGGTCGCGCCCGTCCATCCGGCGATCAAAGGCGTGATGGGCGCGCAGTCAAGCGGGGCGGCGCTCGTCTCCTTCAACGCGCCGGCCTTCAACTCCTATGGCAAGGAGCAGGGCTACAACGCCCCTATCGGCAAGTCCGCCGCCTTTGCCTACACGGCGGCGCTCAATCACCTTCTGTCCGAAAAGAACAGCCATAAACAAATCGGCGACACTACGATCGTCTATTGGGCAGAGGGCGGCGAGACGCAGTATCAGGGCTTCTCAGCAGCCGCTATGTTTGAGGATGCGCCGCCGGAGGGCATGGACGAGGACGCGTTCCGATCGGCTGTCGCCAAGCTGGCCAAGGGCCTGCCTTGCCCGGAGCAGGGGCTTGATCCCGACAGGACCTTTTATATCCTCGGCCTCACTCCCAATGCAGCGCGCCTTTCCGTTCGCTTCTTTTACCGCGATTCCTTCGGGCGGCTGATGAAAAATGTCAACGACCATCACGAACGTATGGCGATCGTTCGGCCGTCCTATGACCCGCATCCGACGATCCCTCTCTGGGCGCTACTGCGCGAAACTGTCAACCAGAACGCTCGGACAAAGACACCGAGTCCGGTCATGGCAGGCGCCGTGGCCCGTGCGGTCTTCTCCGGCGGGCTCTATCCCGCGTCACTGCTGCAGGCCGTAATGCTGCGCATCCGCGCCGAGCACGAGGTCACCCGCGGCCGTGCCGCGATCATCAAGGCGTATTATTTGAGGCTGTATGCGAATATGCCCGAATCCACGCTTTTGGAGGTAATGCAAATGCAACTCAACGAATCCTGTACGTATCTACCCTATGTGTTAGGTCGGCTTTTTGCGATCATGGAAAAGATTCAAATCGAATCTGTCAATGGTCCTCTAAATCGAACAATTAAGGATAGTCTCTTTAATGCCGCAGCAACAACACCCAATTCGGCCTTTGCAAGGCTTTTCCCACTGAATGAGTATCATTTGAAAAAACTGTTGCGCGACAAAAAAGGACTTGGCATCATTTACGATAACATGAAAAGCCACATTGCAGCTATGATCAACTCCCCCATTCCTTCGCGCTTTTCCAATGAAGAAACGAATTGCTTCTATATTGGATACTATCATCAAAGACATCAGCTTTATGAAAAGAAAGAGGGTTAAATCATGGAGACCATCAAAAACCGCTATGAGTTCGTGATCCTGTTCGACGTTGAAAACGGCAATCCCAACGGCGACCCCGACGCCGGCAACATGCCCCGGATCGATCCCGAGACCGGTTACGGCCTCGTGACAGACGTCTGTCTCAAGCGCAAGATCCGTAATTATGTCGAGACCGTCAAAGAAGATGCGCCCGGTTACCGCATCTACGTCAAGGACGGCGTTCCCCTCAATCGCAGCGACAAGGAAGCCTGCGACGCCATCGGCGTCAAGGCGGACAAGCTGAAAGAGGAGAAAAAGAAAGACGATCAGCTGGATGCCAAACTGCGCGACTACATGTGCCTGAACTTCTTCGATATCCGCACCTTCGGCGCGGTGATGACCACCTTTGTCAAGGGCGCGCTCAACTGTGGGCAGGTCCGCGGTCCCGTCCAGCTCGGTTTTGCCCGCAGCATCGACCCCATCATGCCCCAGGAGGTCACGATCACCCGCCTGGCCATCACAACGGAGGAGGACGCCGAAAAGAAAGGCACCGAGATGGGGCGCAAATATATCGTACCTTATGGTCTCTACCGCTGTGAGGGCTATGTCTCGGCCAATTTGGCCCGCAAGACGACCGGCTTCTCCGAAGAGGACCTCGAGCTGCTGTGGCAGGCCATCATCAATATGTTTGAATACGATCATTCCGCCGCCCGCGGCAAAATGTCCGTGCGTGAGCTGATCGTGTTCAAGCACGATACCGAGCTTGGCTGTGCTCCCGCATACAAGCTGTTTGACGCCGTCCATGTCGAGAAGAACGGGGACGTCGTTTATCCCCGCGCATATACCGATTATAAAGTGACCGTGGACTCAGCGTCTCTCCCCGCAGGGGTCACCTGCCAGCGGAAGATATGATCTATCGGGAGGAGGACTACCTCCAGCTGTCCGGGCTGCAGCATTTTGCGTTTTGTCGGCGGCAGTGGGCTTTGATCCATGTGGAGGGGCTCTGGGCAGAGAATCTGCGCACGACGGAGGGGGCGCTGCTGCATGAGCGGGCCCATGACCGTTCCCAGCGGGAGCGGCGCGGTGATCTGCTTACGATCCGCGGCGCAGCTGTCAGCTCTCCCTCGCTCGGCATTTCCGGCCAATGCGATGTGCTGGAGTACCGAGGCGACCCGAACGGCGTGACGCTTACCGGGCTGGATGGTCTGTGGGTCCCCTACCCCGTCGAATACAAGCGTGGCTCCTCCAAGGAGGGCCCCGCCGACCGTCTGCAGCTGTGCGCCCAGGCGATGTGTTTGGAGGAGATGCACTGCTGCGCCGTCCCCGAGGGCGCGCTGTTCTACGGCGAGACCCGCCGGCGGGAGATCGTCCGCTTCACAGATGAGCTTCGCGCCCAGGTCAGCAGCATGCTCAGCGAAATGCACGTGCTTTACGAGCGCGGTCACACGCCGAGAGTCAAGCCGACGGCCTCCTGCCGCGCCTGTTCCCTGAAGGAGCTGTGCCTGCCGAAGCTGATGCGCATCGTCTCGGCCAGCGCCTATATCGCGGCCGCAAGCCGGGAGGAGGAACCATGAGACATCTGCTCAACACCCTGTTCGTCACCTCCGAGGACGTCTATCTCTCGCTGGACGGCGAAAACGTCGTGGCCAACCGCGATAAACAGGTCGCGGCGCGGTACCCGCTCCACACACTGCAAGCCATCGTCACCTTCTCCTACGCGGGCGCATCCCCTGCCCTCATGGGCGCCTGCGCCCGGCGTGACGTCACGCTGGCCTTCTGCACGCCCTCCGGCCGTTTTCTGGCGCGGACATCCGGGCTCGAGGGCGGCAACGTGCTGCTGCGCCGCACCCAATACCGTATCGCCGACGATCCACCGCAGAGCTGCCGTATCGCCCGGAGCATGGTCTTCGGCAAGCTCTACAACGCGCGCTGGAGCATGGAGCGCACAGCCCGCGACCACGCGCCCAGGATCGACAGTGACGTCTTCCGCGGCAGCATCGATGTGATCAAGGGTCTCCTGCCGCAGGTCGCCGAGGAAACGGACGAGGATTCGCTTCGCGGGCTGGAGGGCGTCGGCGCCAAGGCGTACTTTGACGCCTTTGACCAGATGATCCTGCGGGACAAGGAGCATTTCTTCTTTCGTGGGCGAAATCGAAGGCCGCCGCTGGACAACGTCAACGCGATGCTCTCCTTCGCCTATTCGCTGCTGACGAACGACTGCGCCTCCGCGTTGGAAAGCGTCGGGCTCGACTCCTATGTAGGGTTCCTCCACACCGACCGCCCGGGGCGGCAGTCTCTTGCGCTCGACCTGATGGAGGAGCTGCGGCCGTGCTTTGCCGATCGCTTCGTCCTGACGCTGATCAATAACCGTGTTTTGTCGTCAGACGATTTCCTGCAGGAGGAAAGCGGCGGCGTACGGCTGACGGACGACGGCCGCAGGACTTTTATCAAAACCTGGCAGGAGCGGAAGCAGGATGTCATCACGCATCCGTTCCTGCAGGAAAAGCTGCCCTGGGGCCTTGTGCCCTATGTCCAGGCGCTGCTGCTGGCGCGCTATATGCGAGGAGATCTGGATGCATATCCGCCGTTTTTGTGGAAGTGAGGTGCAGGATGCTCGTTTTGATCACCTATGACGTCAATACGGAGACGCCCGCCGGGCGAAAGCGTCTGCGCCAGATCGCCAAGCAGTGCGTCAACTACGGTCAGCGTGTGCAGAACTCCGTTTTCGAATGCCTTCTGGATCCGTCTCAGTGCAAGACGCTCCAGCATAAGCTGGTCAGCATCATGGATGAATCGACTGACAGCCTGCGGTTTTATTATCTCGGAGATCGCTATCAGTCAAAGATCGAGCATTTCGGGGCAAAAAAGAGTTACGAGCCCGAAGGCGTGCTGATGATCTGACGCGAAGTGCAAGCGATCATCCCTGACCGCGGCGGTTCGCACCGTGAAATATCACAACGAGTCCGCGCAGTGTCCGGAAATGTGACCCCGGGTGTCGGGCGTTCCGGTGTGTTTTGGAATTATTGTTTTGTTTTTTGTCAAAAGCGGGCGAAGAATTGTCTGCTTTTGCTGTCCCGCTCCCCACGGAGCGGGTGGATTGAAATTACCCCTTATCATAATATCTTGTTGCTTATCCGCGTCCCGCTCCCCACGGAGCGGGTGGATTGAAATCAGACACGTTTCACACCCCCAGATGGACGGTCAACGTCCCGCTCCCCACGGAGCGGGTGGATTGAAATTTTAATCGGTCAGTCGCGCGGCTCGCGCGGACTATGTCCCGCTCCCCACGGAGCGGGTGGATTGAAATTTCCCGTTATACAGCGTTCCGTAAGTTCGCATGGAGTCCCGCTCCCCACGGAGCGGGTGGATTGAAATAACCACAGCGGGAGTCAGCGTCAGGAAGGTTCCGGTCCCGCTCCCCACGGAGCGGGTGGATTGAAATATTTTGAAGCAGAGACACTTTCGGATCTGCTTGGTCCCGCTCCCCACGGAGCGGGTGGATTGAAATTCTTCAGAATGACCAGTATTTCCGCATAGTGGGTTGTCCCGCTCCCCACGGAGCGGGTGGATTGAAATTTCTCAGCGGATGAGCGACGAAGACGACACTATCCGTCCCGCTCCCCACGGAGCGGGTGGATTGAAATGTCCTCCGTCCAATACGCATGGCCCGTTGTGGTGTCCCGCTCCCCACGGAGCGGGTGGATTGAAATGGCAAGCGAAGCGCGCCAGTAGCGTATCACTAAACGTCCCGCTCCCCACGGAGCGGGTGGATTGAAATCAACATCCTCACCCTTGAAAGCTTTGAAAACAAAAGTCCCGCTCCCCACGGAGCGGGTGGATTGAAATGCTGATGAGTGTAATCATGAGGCTGAATTGATTGAGTCCCGCTCCCCACGGAGCGGGTGGATTGAAATGATGCGGGAGCGAGCGGCACGGACTCCCAGCCTGGTCCCGCTCCCCACGGAGCGGGTGGATTGAAATTGATGTATGAGCTCTATATGCAGCTGATCAAAGCGTCCCGCTCCCCACGGAGCGGGTGGATTGAAATTCCAGGACCTTGTACTCCTTGAGCCCGGCGGGCGGGTCCCGCTCCCCACGGAGCGGGTGGATTGAAATGCACCTGGGTTATCGTTGCCGTAGCCTTCGAGTGTTCCGCTTCCGCGCGAAGCGGGACACTCGAAGGTTGTGCTGTCTGCCGGTTTATCACAGCAAGTACGGTCCCCCGTTTATTCAACAGCCGTCGGAGGGCCCGGAATTTGGTGTGGGACACAACACGGGCAACGAAAGCATCTGCATCTCTGTGCTGTGATTGTCAGTCATGAAATGGTGAGCCGCACCGGACGCGCTTGCATCTTTAACGAGAATCATGCCGCAGGAGGCAGTGCGGGACATCGAGTGGCAGCAGTACGCCTATGCCAAGGCCGGCGTGGACGAGAAGCTCGAGAGCGCGGCGGAGGAGGCTGCGGCCAACTACGTGGCCGACCTGCTGGAAGGCGGCCAGGTGCTGGACGAGTTTATCGCACGGCAGACGAGCGCCGGCAACAGGAACCTGCTGCAGAAGATCGGGGACGCGATCCGCAATGTGTACCGCGACGTCAAGGCGTACCTGTCCGGCGACGAGGCGAGGGCGATCCGCCAGAGCATCAGAAAGCTGGAGGCGGCGCTGGACGCGGCGGCGGAGCAGGCGAAGGAGAATGCGAAGAACGGCGTGACCGCGGAGGCGCGGGAGGCAAATAAAAACGCCGCACAGGGCGGCGTGAAATACAGCACTAAGCAGGAAGTTCTGGCGCTACCTGGTGTTGACTAATTCAAGCATCAAGGAGCAGCTCAGAACGCATGCAGGGGAAATCAATCAGATGGAGCCTGTTGCTGTTGTAGTGTACAATCACAATCTTCGTGAGGATCTTGTTGACATCATGATGAGCCAGCTTCCCAAAATGGGCGGTGGATATATCAGAAACAGTGGTGTTGACTTTGTTTTTGATCTTCCGGGAGCAAAACGGATAAATGGACATGCAACAGGGGCGGAGATGAGAGCGGCTGCTATGGCTGCGCCATATGTCGCCAAGTATGGCAAACTAATTGCTGGGCAAAAAAACCACGAGAATACCGGATTGACGACACTAACCTTTGCTGCGCCCGTTATTATCAATGAGCAGCCAGTTAATGTAGGGGTGGTCATTCAGTTCCAAAACAATGGCAGCCCAAGAGCTGTGAATGTTGGGCTTCAGGGCGGAGAAAAATTTGTCATAGATACAAAAAAAGCACTCCGAGGAACCGATAGCCGTGTTGACCGTTTTGGTCAAGGGACGTCGCTACCCACAAGGAATGCTTCTAAAGACAATGTACCACATCCCGACGAGTCTGTCAAGAGCGAGGGGAAGTTCTCGCTCCAAATGCCGGTGGAGGAGACGAAGGACCTGCTGGCGCTGCACAATCTGACGGCGGACAAGCTGTCTAAGGCGCTGGCGCTGGGAGGGTTCCCGATGCCGAGCATCGCGGTGACGAGGGACAGCATCCCGCACACCAACTTCGGCGACATTACCCTCGTAATGAACAAATCCACGGTCGATCCGAAGGCCGACAGGCGAAATACGGTATACTCCGCCGACGCCTGGACGCCGACGTTCCCGAGTATCGAGTATGAAGCAGACCCGAAGGCGTAGAGCCGTCTGCGCAGCAGGTACTACGAGATGCGCAACAAGTTCGGCGATGAAGCGACGCGCCCGCTGTATCCGTGGGGCAACTATGCCGAGGATCAGCTGAACCGCAGCGGCGGCGTGGATGGGGTGATCGAAAGAGCCATGGACGACACGGACATGATGAAGCTGTTCCTGATGGACCGTGGGCTCGACGTGCCCGGGCCGGTGACGGAGGAGAGCGTGACGCGGATCGATGACGGGACGCGCCAGTTCTACGATCACTTCATCAATGCCCTTGGCAAAGACGTCTTTGCGGAGCTTTCAACGGCAGACGGGAAGAACCCGGTCGAGGTGCGGCGCGAATGGTGGGGCAAGCACGGCGAGGCGTTTGAAACGGCCTATAAGGATTACATGACGAAGCTGGGTTTCTCCGAGGAGGAGATCGGCAACGTCCTGGAGCACGAGACGGTGGCCGCACAGACGCGCAAGGCGCTGGAGATGCGCAACTACATCAGAAACGGCCCGGAGACGCGGAAGACGACCACCAACATCACCAAGACCCAGGACGCGATCAGGGCGGCGGTCGATCAGGCGGCGTACAGCGAATGGCTGCACGAGCTTTTTGACGGACTGGAAAAGAGGCAAGGGATCTACAACGGTCGGGATCGGTATACGTCCAGTGGCAACCAGCGCAGCTTCAAGGCGACGCATTATGAGGTGACGCTGGAGAATATCGCAAAGGCGATGGCAGCGGAGAACAACGGCAACAGCCGCAACGTGTCGGGATTCCACGGTGTAAAGAGTCTGCGCGCCGGCATGGCCGAGCGCTTTTCGAGCATCGCGCAGATGCACGAGCGGGAAGGCCGGCTGCAGCATTTGACGCAGAAGCAGGCCGACCAGATCAGCGACGCGCTGGCCGAGCGGCTTAACGATATCCTGGTCCGCATTTACGACAGCGGTGCGCACGGGAGCAGCGATAATTCATTCATCGAAATGGACAACATCGGCGAGACGCTGATGGAGGTCACGGAGCAGAGGAGCATCACGCCGGAGACGATCAAGCGCGTGTTTAAGAAGTATCGGTATAATCTGGACAATGCGCTGGCCGAGGACGTGCGGGAGCTGCTGTTCGACGTGTCGCAGATGCCGGTGAACATCTTTGAAGCGAAGCCGGAGAGGGCCGTGCGATTTGACGAGGTCCTTGCGGCGATCGTTCCGACAGGGACGGACCCGAAACTGATCCAGCAGCTGCGCGACGCAGGCGTCCAGAACATCACCGAGTACGAAAAGGACAACGACGCGGAGCGCGTGGAGAAGGTCAACCAGGTCGAGGGCGCGAAGTTCAGCCTGAAAGCCTTTGAAGACGGCCGGAGATTTGTTGACGTTGAAACGGATCAGAAGCAGTTTGACGGACTGACGCCGCGGGAAATGGGCACGCTTGCGACCAAAATCATCAAGGATAAGTTTGCGGGGAAGGTCGTCGGCATAGATAACCGCGTGTTTGTCAACGGACGGGCAGCGGGAGAATACGGATTTCCGATGAAAAAGCTGGACGCTGATCTGCACGAGGCCAAAATGCGGGCGGCGCCAGAACTGGATAATTTGCTCGACGCAGGGACTAATTTCAGAACGGAACCTGACGGCAGAGACGGTCATAAGCATACCCAGATGGTCGGGGATTTCAGGTATTTCGATACTGTTTTCAAGGTTGGGAACGAGTATTATTCGGGTGTAGTTAATGTCATGCCTGTCAAGAAGGGGCTGCTGCTCAAGGACGTGACGCAAATAAAAAACATCACACAGGACATCAGTAGCTCATACGGGGAAAACCCGAAGTCTACATTCCTGCGTGATGCTTCTATGGCTACTGTACCACAGGGCGATGGAAATGTCAACTACTCCCTCAAGGGTACGGACGTCACCGGGAAGCCGAAAAGCTCGTATGGCTTTATCTTCTGCGTCAACTTGAAAGGCAGCGGAGAACGGATTCGCATATAAAAAAAGACCCCATCTGGGATCAAGGGGGCCGTACGTAAGCACGGGCGCCAAGTTCCGAGAGGGATCGTTCATAGTATACACGAAGAGGGGTCTCCTGTCAAATCAGACTTGCGCGGCGTTCTGTTTTCCGCGGCAGTGCAAAAGATCCTTCGACTCCGCTTCGCGACCCTCAGGATGACAGGGGAGATGGAATGGCAGAGCTGGCCGGAATGGCAGGGATGAATGGTTGGCAGGGTCGGCCGTAATGGATCGTGCCTGCGAAGAGATCGCGTGTACAGAAGAGCACCCGCCGGGGTTGACCGGCGGGTGCTGTTTTATACGTTTGCTGACTTATGCCCCAAAGACCAAGGCGGCGCAGAGGGGGGCGCTGTGGGCGTCGAGGGAGAAGATGCTCAAGGTGCGGTCCATGCTGAAGGCGTTGATGCCGCTGTCGAGGAAGGTGACGTCCTCCAGGCAGCCGTCGGAGCCGTAGGCGGCGACGATGACGTTGGCGCCTTCATCGGCCTGGACGTAGAGCTGGGCGCCGTAGACGCGATAGGTGTAGCGGCCGGAGGCGACGCGGGTGCCGCTTACGACCTCACGGTAGACGGCCTGATACGTCGCGTCGCCGTAGGCAGGCTCCACCGCGGGGGTCCAGTGGTCAAATACGTAGGCGATGGGCCCCGACGAGACCTTCTGGGGAGGGTAATGGGAGGGCACCAGGCTGGGCATCACGGACGTCACGTCGATCACCGAGCCGTCGTCGTCCAGCCACGTGATACTGTACATGGCCTCCATGCGCATGTAGGTCGCCTTGTACGTGGCGTCCGCATAAGCGGCCGTGACCTGGGGCGTCCAGCCCGTGAAGACGTACTCGAACACGCCGTCACCGGGCTTCTGCGGCGCGCTGCGGGTCGGGATCTCCCCTTCCGGCACCCGCGTGACGCCCAGCAGAGAACCGTCGTCATCCTCCCAGGTGATGGTGTACATCTTCTGCTGGGGCAGATCGAGCTTATAATGATCATTGCCGCTCTGGAAGACGAGCGAATCGCCCTCAATCCAGCAGGAATGGATATTCTTCCCCGCGTCCAGCAGCGAGGCCAGGCACGTCGTTTTGCCCGTGTAGATATCGTAGCACAGCACGTCGTACCAGGAGTTGAAATAGATCTTGCCGCTGCGTACCGCAAGGCCCGAGCGCCAGACGTAGCTGCCAAAGGTGTAGCCGGAGTGGATCTCAGAAAAGATGGATCCGTAATCCGCAAGTAGCGTCCGACTGTCATGATCCGCGTCCCAGCGGACGAGGCCATCCGCGCTGACATAGAGCCAGCCGTCGCCGTAGGGAACGAAGGGCGAAACGCTGCTTTGCCAGAAGGCGCTGTCGTAGCGGGTATCGCTGCACGTGACGTCGCGGCCGAAGCGCCAGTCGTCCTGCTCAAAGTGGTCGCGGGCGGCCTTCATGGCGTTCGTGGACAGGAGGAAATACTCGTGGTTCGCCTGATGCTCCGGGACCATGCTGGGATCGTTCCAGGTGACGTCGATGTGGTACCAGCGGCCGCCCACCTGCACGATGTTCCAGGTGTGGTTCAAGCTGTCGCTGTCGACGAAGGAGCTGCGGATGTTCAGCGCGTCCATGACGCCCTGAAACACACGGGTGTAAGCCTGGCAGACGCCGACGCCGTACTGGAAGAAGCCGTAGGCGTCGTAGATCTGGTAGGAATTGTCGTAGGCGAAGTTGAGGCAGAGGTAATCGTTGACGTACAGGACCTTATCCAGATCGGACCAACCCGGGTCGATCCCGGCAGTGATCGCGGCGATGCCGTCCAGATAGACCTGCCGGGCGGAATCGTAATCGTTGATCAGGTTCGAGTAGTACACCGGGCGGACGGTGGCGTAGGTGCCGTAGTTGGAGGAATAATAGTTATCCACGGCGAAGGTCTCCGGGGCGTAGTACAGGCGGTTCAGCGCCTCGCGGAGCTCCTGATAGGTGATGCCGTAGGTATCATAATCAATCGTGAAGGTCTGCTTGCCCTCCCAGACGGCCTGCCGCATGGCATGCTCCAGGGCCTCCAGCTGACTGTCGGAGGCGCTCATCAGGCGCGGCGCGGAGGCGGCGAACCAGGAATCCTCCGCCGTGGTGACGTCCCAGACGGGCTCGGCGGCGCGGGCGGGCAGGAGCATCAGCGCCAGCAGCAGGGGGATCAGAACGTATTTGAATCGTTTCATAGCACACCTCGATTCTGCAATGGGGAAACCGGACAAGAACAGTATACCACGATCCTCGCGGCGATACAAGAATTGGAAGCATCCTCTGTTAATATGTTCGCCGGAGAGCGCCGCAAAACCGCGGTCGATTGACTTTCCCCCGCCGATTGTCTATAATGGCCTTGTATTTTTGCGAAGGGAGGGGCGCCCGTGAAGGCTCTGATCGCCATGAGCGGCGGCGTCGACTCGGCCATGGCCGCGCTGCTGCTGCAGCAGCAGGGGTACGACTGCGTCGGCTGCACCATGAAGCTCTACAACAACGAGGACGCCGGGGTCGACCGCAGCAAGACCTGCTGCGCCGCGGACGACGTGCAGGACGCCCGGGCCATGTGCCTGCGCATGGGCATCCCCTATTACGTCTTCAATTTCACTTATGATTTCCGGCGGGAGATCATCGACCGCTTCGTGCGGTGCTACGAGTGCGGGCAGACGCCCAATCCGTGCATCGACTGCAACAAATACATGAAGTTCGGCAAGCTGTACGAGCGAGCGGCTCTGCTGGACTGCGACGTGATCGCCACGGGCCATTACGCCCGCATCGAGGAGCGCGGCGGCGTCTATCTGCTGAAAAAGGCCGTGGACGAGACGAAGGACCAGAGCTACGTGCTGTACAGCCTGACCCAGGCGCAGCTGCGGCGCACGGTGTTCCCGCTGGGCTCGCTGCGCAAGAGCGAGGTCCGCGTCATGGCCGCGGAGGCGGGGCTGGAGGCGGCGCAGAAGCCCGACAGCCAGGACATCTGCTTCGTCCCCGACGGCGATTACGCGAAGATCGTCACGCTGCACAGCGGCCGGGAGCCGGAGCCAGGGCCCTTCGTCAACATGAAGGGCGAGCGCATCGGCACCCACCGGGGCATCATCCACTATACGATCGGCCAGCGGCGCGGTCTCGGCATCGCGGCGGAGCGGCCGCTTTACGTCGTATCCGTGGAGCCTGAGACGAACACGGTGGTGCTGGGGTACAACGAGGACCTGTTCCGCCGGGAGGTGCTGGTGCGCGATTTCAACTGGTGCGCCGGGATCGCGCCGGAGGGTGCGTTCCGCTGCAGCGCGAAGATCCGCTACCGCCACCCGGAGCAGCCCGCGGTATGCGTGGCGCTGCCGGACGGGCGCGTGCGCATCGTCTTTGACGAGGGGCAGCGGGCCGTGACGCCGGGCCAGTCCGCCGTGGTGTACGACGGCGACGTGGTGCTGGGCGGCGGTATAATAGAATAGATAGGCAAAAGCAAAGCGCCTGACGCGTGTCAGGCGCTTTTTTCATTTATTGATGATCACGAGGCCGAGGAGGCAGATCGCAACGCCCAGGAGCTTGTGCCACGTGAGCGCCTCGTGGTAGAACAGGTAACCCACGAAGATCAGCGCCACGGCGAGGAACGCGCTCTGGACCGTGGAGGCGGTACTGACCTGCCAGCCCGCCTTGTAGGCATAGATGAAGCCCACCTCCAGCCCCACCAGCACGAAGCCGAAGGCAAAGGATGTCCAGTTGAGCTTGTGGTACTCGCGCAGCAGGCCGCCGCCGCGATTGAGCAGGAAGTACAGCGCGAAGCAGGACAGGGCGCTGACGAGATACGTGACGGTCAGGGATGCCAGCGGGTCGACGTTTTTCGGCATCGACTTGGCGCAGACGTGATAGACGGCATTGCAGAAGACGGTCAGAGCCAGCGGCCAGAGGTAGGCGATCATACTTCCTCCTCCGCGGGCTTGACGCGGGCGAACTTCTTCCAGCGGCCCGTGACGTAGAAGACGACGCCGATGAAGAAGGGCGTAAAGCCCGCCAGCGCGTCGCCCAGCCAGAAGCCGTAGTGCTTCATGTCGAGAACGAGGCCGAAGAGGACGGCCAGGCCGATGCGCATGATGAAGCCGTCGAGGATGGCGGTGACGAAGTTCATCTTGTAGTCGCCGCTGCCGTTGATCAGCGCGTTGGCAACAGCGCGCAGGGCGCTACCGAAGAAGAGCAGCACGGCGATGGGCACGTAGCCGTCCGCGATGGCGAGGACGTCGGCGTCGTTGCTGGTGGTGAACAGGCCGAAGATCTGCTGGTTGAACAGGACGATGACGAGGCTCATCACCGTGGCGACGGTGAGCGTGATGGCCGCCAGCGTCTTGAGGATGCTGTTGACACGGCTGAACTTGGCGGCGGCGATATTCTGGCCCGCCATGGTGGAGCCGGCGGTGTTCATGGCGTTGGAGATCAGGTTGGCGATGGACGCGACCTTGTTGGCGATGCCGGCGAAGGCCGAGACGGCCACACCGTAGGAGTTGATCCAGGAGTTGACGAAGAGCTTCGACACCTGGATGGAGGCGGACTTGATGGCCATGGGCACGCCCAGGCGGACCAGGGCGCCCAGCATGGAGCCATCCCAATGGATGAACTCACGGAAGGTGATGTTCAGCTCGAAGCTCCGGCGGTTTTTGCCCAGGAAGACGGCGCAGGCGATGAAGCTGACGGCCTGGCCGATGACGGTGGCCAGCGCGGCGCCGCCGGGGCCCATGTGCAGGAACGCCACGAAGACGATGTCGAGGACAAGGTTCAGCACGGCGGCGATAGAGATGAAGATGAACGGGTGCTTCGAGTCGCCCATGCCGCGGAGGATGGCGCTGACGGCGTTGTAGCCGTAGATGAAGATCAGACCGGCCATGCAGACCGTGGAATAGGCCACCGCGCCCTCCAGCGCCTGGGGCGGGGTGTTCATCACGTCGAGGATGCGGCTCTGGAGCGTCAGGCCCACGGTGCTGAGCACTGCGGCGCACACCACGAGGAAGCCGCCCATGGTGCCCACGAAGCGTCCGATCTTGTGCCGCTCCCCCGCACCGATGTACCGGGCGATCAGCACCTGCCCGGCGCTGGAAAAGCCCATGGCGATGAACGTGAGGAAGTTGGTCACGTCGCCGCCCACGGCCACGGCCGACAGTCCGGCCTTGCCCAGCACGTTGCCGACGACGAGCATGTCCACCATATTGTACACCACCTGCAGCAGGTTCGACAGGAACAGCGGCAGAGCGAACCGGAACAGCTGGCTGGTGATGTTGCCCTTCGTAAAGTCGTTGATATGCGTCTTGTTCTCGCTCAAGAGGATCCCTTCTTTCATTAAACGATAAATAGTATAGCACCTTTCCAACCCCAATGCAAAATCTTTTTACGAAACCGGACAGCAAAAAGACCGCCTCGAAGGAGGCGGTCTCTTGTGTGATCCGATTTTAGTCCATCGGGGGACGGGCGGGGTCGAGGACCAGCTTGGGATCGAAGAAGTACTTGCTGATGCGCTCGGGGTGCTTCATCATCGTGTAGCCGTCGAGGTTCAGGCGCTCCATGAACATGACGTCGCCGGCGAAGCGGACGTTCATGGGCGAGCCAACGGGGCAGTAGATGTTGAACTTGCCCTTTTCGATCAGGTAGCGGAAGACGGGCGCGTTGTCGTCGAACTGGACGCCGAAGGGCGAGATGAAGATGTTGGTATCGCCGACGTAGGGCTCGATCTCGTTCTGCCAGCGGCCGGTGTCATACTGCATCTGCTCCATGGTGATGGTCTTCTTGTTCCAGTACTGGTTGTGGGTGTAGCTGTGGCTGGAGATCTGCCAGCCGGTATTGCGCAGAGCCTGGGCGACCTCCTTGACCTTCTCCAGCATGGCCTTGCCCTCGGCCTCGGAGAACAGCTCAAGGTCGGTGATGCGGTAGCCGAAAGCGCCGGCATAGCCGGTCTCGGCCACGATGCCCTTGGCGCCGCGGAAGGAGAACTCGGGATGCTCGTCGACGAAGGTGTCGAGGATCGGCATGACGTCGCCGTCGTAAGTGACGTGCTCCACGCCGTCGTGATCCTTGACGATCGTGACGACGCGGCCGTTCTCGTCCACGTCAAGGCGATCGGCAAAGCCGTCGGGCTTCATGTAGTCATAATAGTTGACGTCATCGATGGAGATGACGAGGGGCTTCTTGCCGGCGGGCAGATAGATGGGCTTGGGCTGCGCGTTGCCATCGGCGTCCAGCTCCATCATCTCGGTGATGTCGTACAGCACGAAGTCGTTCTCCAGGAACAGCGGCAGCATCTTCTGGAACTCGCTGACCGTGGTCATCCACTCGTTGTAGCCCTGGGCGGGATGGCCCTTGTTGTCGAAGGCCAGATCGGGATAGACGATCAGGCTGTGGAAGAAGACGTGGTAATACTTGCCCTCATACAGCACCAGCTTGCTCTTGAGGTCCTGGATCTCGGCGATCTTCGCCTTGGCGGCGTCGGTGTCGACGCCCTGCAGGGCTTCGATGGCCTCGTCGTAGAAATAGCCGCGGGCCAGTGTGTCGGCCTTCAGGATGGCCTCGTCCTCGGGCAGCGGCTCCGCCGTCACGACGGGCGCGCCGTCATTTGTCTTCGCGGCGTCGTCGGTCTTCGTGCCGTCGGCGGCGACGGTGGTCGCCTCCGCGGTCTTCCCGGCGTTCTTCGTCACATCGGCGGGCGTATCGCCGCCGCGGCCGGTGACCAGCTTCACCAGACCCGTGACGGCCATCAGCGCGGCCAGCAGCGCCAGACCGTACAGAACGACGGTGGGACGGCGGCGGCGACGGCGTCTCTGGGTGCGGGCGGGCGTTCCGGCGTCATGTTTGTATTGCATGCTCACATACCCCCTGTTCAGGTTTTTCTGTCTCTTTGACCGGTCCGAAGGCCGGATTGTTCCTTATACAGATTATATTTTAGCGCATTTCGTTATATAATACAAGAGGATTTCGACAGTTTTGACCACAAGATGTTGTTTTCTCTTCCCCGTCTCCCCTCTCTCGCTTCAAGATGTTGGGAATCCGCCGCGTCAAAGAGCAGCGCCGGCGGAGCGGTTCTTTTGGGTATTCCGACGAAAATGAAAAAGAGGGCTTGCGTTCGCACATTTTGTGTGTATAATAAAGATAGACCACAAAATGTTGTATGGAGGATCCTATCATGACGATAAACGTAGAAGGCGGCGAGCTCTCCAAGAAGGAGATCCAGGCCTACATCGATTACATTCAGGACAAGAACCATCAGGTCGTGGACGAGCTGACCATCACCGTGGACGGCGAATACGTCGATCTGAACTACACCCTCGTCCCCGTCCCCTTCGAGCGCATCCGCCGCATCACCGGCTATCTGGTGGGCACCATGGACCGCTGGAACGACGCCAAGAAGGCCGAGGAGCGCGACAGGGTCAAGCACAGCCTGTAAGCTGTAAACCAGCAAATGAAAAGGGTTCCGCAGTCATGCGGAGCCCTTTTATTCTGTATGGACTTTTCCCCATTAAAGGTGTAAAATGAGTAAGTTATGACCTTTACGAACGGAGCGTGACCGCTTATGTCTACCTTTCAGACCATGCTGAACATGCAGCTGAGCCTGTTCGCCATCATGCTGGTGGGGTTCTTCTGCCGCAGGAAGAACATGATCGACACGAAGACCCGGGGCGTGCTGAGCGACCTGCTGATCAACGTGATCCTGCCCTGCAACATCATCAACTCCTTCCGCATCGAGGTGACGGAGCAGCTTTTAAGATCGATGGGGCTGGTGTTCGCTATTTTCATGGGCATTCAGTTCTTCTCCTGGGCGCTGAGCAAGGTGGCCTATACGAAGGTGCCCATGGACCAGCAGGTGATCCTGCGCCACGGCACCATCACCTCCAACGCGGGCTTTCTGGGCAACCCCATCGCCCAGGGCGTCTTCGGCTCTGAGGGACTGCTGTACGCCTCCATCGCGCTGATCCCTGTACGCATCTTCCTGTGGTCCGCGGGTCTGAGCCTGTACACCAAGACAGACAGCCGCTCCGTCATCAAAAACCTTCTGACCCACCCCTGCGTCATCGCCGTGTTCATCGGCTTCGGCTACATGTTCCTGCCCTTCGACCTGCCCGGCTTCATCCCCCGGACGCTCAGCTCCATCGGCGGCTGCACCACGGCCGTGTCCATGCTGGTCATCGGCGGCATCCTGGCGGAGATCGACTTAAAGCGCATCCGCATGGGCCTGCTGAGCTACTACAGCTTCATCCGTCTGATCTTCATCCCCGCCTGTGTGTTCATCGTTCTGAAGCTGCTGCACGTGGACCCGCTGCTGACGGGCGTCAGCACGCTGCTGTCCGGCATGCCCTCGGCCTCCATGACCGCCGTGCTGGCGGCCAAGTACGGCCGCGACGCCGAGTTCGGCGCCCAGGTGGTGTTCGTCTCCACGGTGCTGAGCATGGTGACGATCCCGCTGATGACGCTGTTTTTTGATTAAGTCAATATATTGCGGTCTGTAATCATTTTGCCCGCACATCTTGTGTTTCAGCGGGGCAAATCATCATTTTGACTAAATCTGAATCACAAATTATTACGCGGAGTTTTAAAAAAATCCTTTACGGCAGGCCGATTTGGCGTTATACTGTTTTCGAGGCGTTTCGCCCTTTTACATACATCACACAACGGAGAAGCATCATGGTCAACGATTTTCCACGGACCCTCTCACTGCTGAGGAAGGAAAAGAAAATAAGCCAGCGCAAGGCGGCGGGCGATCTGGGCGTGTCGCAGGCGCTGCTGTCTCACTACGAAAACGGCATGCGCGAGCCGGGCCTGGAGTTCCTCGTCAAGGTGGCCAATTACTACGGCGTGTCGGCCGACTATCTGCTGGGGCGCACCATGAGCCGCGACGGCAGCGCGCTGATCCCGGAGCAGCTTCCCGACGTGATGGAGCAGCGGGACCACACTCTGAAGGGCAGCGCCATGGCGCTGTTCACCCGCAAGGTGCTGACCAACAGCCTCTCCCTGTTTTTCGATATCCTCGGCCGGTGCGGCGACCGCACGCTGATCGCCGAATGCGGCCTTTACCTCTACACCTCCATTTACAAGGTCTATCGCCATGTGTACGCCTACGGGCGCACGAACCCCGATTCAGCCTTCCCCATCCCCTACGACTATGTGGACGCCATGTGCGACATGCAGCTGAAAAAGTGCGAGCTGTCCCTGACCCGCGGCACGGAGCTGCGGCGCGAGGACGAGGCCGTGGCCGACCTGACCATCGACGCCCTGCAGTCGCGGTACCCGCAGCTGGCGCCCTCGATGCTCAACCTGCTGCACACGGTCTCCGACAACTTAGAGGGGAAAAAGAACGGGCTTTAAAAGCAAATGACGTGGATAAAGCGTTCCCTGTGAGGAACGCTTTTTTCGTGAAAGGAGAGCTTTGATGAAGCAGCGCGCCATCCTGAAAAACAAAACGTATCTTTATCTGACCGAGTTCTTCTCCGGTATGTCGGTCATGGCCGTGGAGCTGGGGGCCAGCAGGCTGCTGGCGCCGTATTTCAGCTCGTCCCAGATCGTGTGGACCATCATCATCGGCACGATCATGATCGCCATGGCGCTGGGAAACATCTACGGCGGCCGCTCAGCGGACAAAAACCCCGATCCCGACCGGCTGTACACGCGCATCCTCATCGCCGCGCTGTGGATCGGGCTGATCCCGGTGGCGGGCAAGTATATCATCATCGGCATCACGGGCGTGATGATCTTCGCCATCGACACGAACCTGCTGATCGCCGCGGCCTTCGCCGCGTGCATGGTGATCTTCGTCTTCCCGCTGTTCCTGCTGGGCACGGTGACGCCGTCCCTGGCCAAGTACACCATGGACAGTCTGGGTGACAGCGGCAAGGTGGTGGGCATGCTGAACGCCGCCAACACCATTGGCTCGATCATCGGCACATTCGTGCCCACCTTCGTCACGATCCCCGCCGTGGGGACGGCCGTGACGTTTCTGATCTTCGCCGGGATCCTGCTGGCGCTGGCCGCCGCCTATTTCCTCTCTGCCGGGATCGGCAAGGGGAAGACGATCGTCTCCTGCGTGATCCTGGCGCTGTGCTGCGTCTTCGGCAGCGGCAGCAGCTTCGCCTTCTGGGAGACCGATCTGACCGTGGAGGACGAGTCGATCTACAACTACCTGCGCGTCTATGAGGACGACCGGGCCGTGGCGCTGAGCACCAACGTGCTGTTCGGCGTCCAGTCGGTGTATCAGAAGGACGGCGGGCTGACGGGGATGTATTACGACTACGCCATGGCGGCGCCCTATATGGCGGGCGTCCGGGAGGCCGGGCGGCCCCTGGACGTGCTGATCCTCGGCATGGGCACGGGCACCTACGCCACCCAGTGCAGCCGGTACTTCGGCGAGATGAACGTGGAGGGCGTGGAGATCGACGAGAAGATCACCGCGCTGGCCCGGGACTATTTCCAGCTGCCCGACAGCGTGCCCGTGGTCACCTACGACGGCCGGGCGTACCTGCAGGCGCTGGAGAGCGACAGGCTCTACGACGTCATTCTGGTGGACGCCTTTCAGGACATCACGATCCCCTTTCAGATGGCGTCCCGGGAGTTTTTCACGCTGGTGCATGACCATCTGCGGGACAGCGGCGTCATGGTGGTGAACATGAACATGCGCGGCCAGACCGAGGACAGCATCAACGACTGGCTCAGCGACACCATCGCGTCCGTGTTCCCCGTCGTCTGTACCGCCGACGTCCGCGGCTCCACCAACCGGGAGCTGTTCGCCGGGCGCGGCGACCTGATCGGGACCTTTGACGAAAACCTGCTGGAGGAGACGAATGTGGCCATGGTGGACCTGATGGCCAGAGTCCGGGAGGGTCTGACGGTCTACGATGCGGGCGGCCGGGTCATGACCGACGACCGCGCCCCCGTGGAGCTGCTGAGCATGCGCGCCATGGACGAGCTGATCTCCGACGAGGTGTCGTATTACAAGGGCCAGGTCCAGGGCATGAGCATCGGCGAGATACTGGACATGCTGCAATAAAGAAATAATGGAAAAGCCCTGCGGGTCCTGCCCGCAGGGCTTTTTGCGTGGTCAAGGTTTACTTCTTCGTCCAGACGGGGATGGACGAGCCCTTGGAGACCTCCTCGATGACCTTGATCACCTCGTCGGTCTGGTAGGCGGCGACGACCTTCTTGAAGGCCTCGTTGTCCTTGTCCTCGGTGCGGGCGACGATGACGTTGATGTAAGGGTTGTCCGCGCCTTCGGCCACAGGCTCCAGATAGACGGCGTCCTGGGAGGGGATCAGGCCGTTGTCCACGGCGTGGCCGCTGTTGATCATGGCAGCCGTCACATCGGGCAAGAGCCCGGCGGTCAGAGAGGCCTCCACCTCGATGAACTCGATGTTCAGCGGGTTAGAGGTGATGTCGGTGACGAAGGGCGTGTACCCGGCGGCGGGATCGACCTCGATGACGCCCGCGCCCTCCAGGACCTTCAGAGAGCGGCCGCCGTTCGTCACGTCGCTGGGAATGGCGATCTTGTCGCCTTCCTTGAGCTCGGAAATATCGCTGATTTTCTGGCTGAACAGGCCCAGGGGCGCGATGACCGTCTCGCCGATGACCGTCAGGTCATAGCCGTTCTTCTCGCAGTCGTTGCGCAGGTAGGCGTAATGCTGGAAGGCGTTGAGGTCGATCTCGCCGTCGCTGAGGGCCTGATTGGGCAGGGTGTAGTCGGAAAACGAGACGATCTGCAGGTCGATGTTCTGGTCGGCCAGCGTCTTTTTTGCCACCTGCCAGGCTTCGTTGGATTCGCCGACGACGCCCAGCTTGATGACTGTGGGCTCGCCGTTCGCTGCGGGCGCTTCCTCGCTGCCGCAGGCGGCGAGAGTGAACAGAAGGGCCAGAAGGCTCAGGATCGCAAGTGTCTTTTTCATGGTGATTCTCCTTATCAGTGAGTCGTTTTTTTGATGATGAAATTGCCAAGGGCCTGCACCGAGAACACCAGGGCCAGGATGATGATCATGGCGGCGTAGGTGCAGTCGGTCTGCTGGCGCTGGTGGCCCCACATGATGGCGAAGTTGCCGAGACCGCCGCCGCCCACGGCGCCGGCCATGGCCGTCAGGCCGATGAGGCTGATCAGCGTGATGGTGGTGCCACGGACGATGGCCGGGATGCTCTCCCGCAGGTAGACCTTGAAGAGGATCTCCAGCGGGCTGTCGCCCATGCTCTGGGCAGCCTCCACGAGACCGTGGTCCAGCTGGGCCAGCGCGGCCTCGATCTGGCGGGAGAAGAAGGGCACTGTGCCGAAGATCAGCGGCAGGATCGCGCCCCGGGTGCCGATGGCCGTGCCCATGACCGCGCGGGTCAGCGGCACGAGGGCCGTGAGCAGGATGACGAAGGGGATCGAACGGAAGATGTTGATGCACTTGTCCAGCACGGCGTAGAGCTTCGGATGCTCCATCACGCCGCCCCGGCGGGTGGCCGTCAGCACGACGCCGACGAACAGGCCGATGCAGAAGGACACCAGACCCGACACCGCCACCATAGACAGCGTCTGCAGGATGGCACTGAGGAACTGAGGGCCCTTGTCGGCCATATTGGGGAAAAGCGAGGACAGGATGGTCATCGGTCGATCACCTCGATCTGTACGTTGTTTTCGCTGAGATATTTGACGGCGTCGCGGACGTTGTCCGGCTCGCCGGAGAAGATGAGGCCCAGGTTGCCAATGGTGGCGTCCCGGATGACCTCCATGCTGCCGAAGATGATGTTGCAGTCCACGTCGAACTGCCGGGAGACCCGGGAGATCAGCGCCTGATCGGCGCTGCGGCCCAGGTATTTGAGCCGCGCCAGCACCTCGCCGGGCTTGAGGGCCACCACGGGGGACTGCTCCTCCACCATCTCCGTGAGCTTGCTGAGGTTGCCCGTGCTGTCCACGAAGGACTTCGTCACCGTGGCCTGCGGGGCGGAGAAGACGTCGAGGACGTCGCCCTGCTCCACGATGAAGCCGTTTTCCATGACGGCCACGCGATCGCAGATCTCCTTGACCACGGCCATCTCATGGGTGATGACGACGATGGTCAGCCCCAGCGTGCGGTTGATCTTTTTCAAAAGCGCGAGGATCGAGCGCGTGGTGGCGGGGTCCAGAGCCGAGGTGGCCTCGTCGCACAACAGGACCTTGGGCGAGGAGGCGATGGCGCGGGCGATGGCCACGCGCTGCTTCTGGCCGCCGGACAGCTGGGAGGGGTAGGCGTTTTCCTTATCGGTCAGGTCCACCAGCTCCAGCAGCTCCCGCACCCGGGCGGCGATCTGCTCCGCGGGCAGCTTCTGCTTTTTCAGCGGCCATGCGATGTTGTGGAACACGGTGCGGGAGGGCATGAGGTTGAACTGCTGGAAGATCATGCCCATGGACGTGCGGGCGTGGCGCAGGGCCTTGTCGTCCAGCGCCGTCAGCGTCCTGCCGTCCACGGTGACCGTACCGCTGTCGGGCCGCTCCAGCAGATTGATGCAGCGGACCAGCGTCGACTTGCCCGCGCCGGACAAGCCGATGATGCCGAAAATCTCCCCCGCATGGATATGCAGGGTGACGTTTTTGACGGCCGCCACCGCGCCGGACTCTGTGTGAAATGTCTTTGAAACGTTTTCCAGACGGATCATGATAAGCTCCTTTTATCGGTTATTTTGTATCAGGAGCGTCACATTCGTTCCTTCAGGACAGGTCTTTTGCTCATCCCTTCTCACCCTTTCCGCACAAAAGAAAAAACCGGCCATCGCTGAAAGCGACGACCGGTCGTATGATAAAACTGCTGTTTCTCCGGCGGTTTTACGACGTTTTTCTGCGGTCATCGCTGAAAATGGGCATGCACATGCACATGGTACGCATAGCGCGCATCATGGAGCACATGCTGCAGCTGTTCAGACGAATACCGTTCATTCTGTCGGAGCCTTTCCTTTCAAGAAACATTGAAGCCATTATAATCTACTTTGGCGAGTTTGTCAACACTTTTCAGCGATAAAGTGAAAAAGAATGAAAACAACGGGGCGCCGGCCTGCAGACCGGCGCCCCGCAATGATTCGGACAGTTTTACGCGACTGAAGCGACGTTATTTGAAATACTCGACGCCGCCCTCGAACAGAGGCTGGAACTTGTTGCCGGCGATGTTCTTCGCAACGTTCGCGCCCGTGCGCTCGGAATGGCCCATCTTGCCCAGCACGCGGCCGTCGGGGCTGGTGATGCCCTCGATGGCGGCCACCGATCCGTTGATGTTGATATCGATGTCCATGTTGGGTCTGCCCTTCTCGTCGCAGTACTGGAAGGCGATCTGACCGTTCTTCGCCAGCTCGGTCAGCGTCTTGGGGTCAGCCATGAAGCGGCCCTCGCCGTGGGAGAACGGGATGTTGTACACCTCGCCCACGCGGCACTTGAGCAGCCAGGGAGACTTGACGGAGGAGACGCGGGTGTAGGAGTAGATCGACTGGTGGCGGCCGATGGTGTTGAACGTCAGCGTGGGGCTGTGGGCGTCCAGCTCGGTGACTCTGCCGTAGGGCAGCAGGCCCAGCTTGATCAGCGCCTGGAAGCCGTTGCAGATGCCCAGTGCCAGACCGTCGCGGTTGTACAGCAGCTCGTGGATCTGCTCCGTGACGGCGGGATTGCGGAAGAAGGCCTGGATGAACTTGCCGGAGCCGTCGGGCTCGTCGCCGCCAGAGAAGCCGCCGGGGATGATGAGCATCTGGCTGGACTTGAGGGCCTCGATCAGCTCGCTGGCCGATTCCTCCAGCGCGGCGGGGGACATGTTGCGGATCAGGACGATCCTGCCCTTGCCGCCGGCGCGCTCCACGGCGCGGAGGGTGTCGAACTCGCAGTTGGTGCCCGGGAAGACGGGGATCACGGCCTGCGGCGCGGCGACCTTCGTCATGGCGTGAGAGGCGCGGACCTTGTAGCTGAAGGCCGGGACGTCGCGGGCGATCTGGGACGTCTTCGTGGGGAAGATGGGCTCCAGCGTGCCCGTCAGCGCCGATTTGACCATGTCGAGAGACAGGTCGGCGGAGCGGAGGGCGATGGACTTGCCGCCCGTGCGGCCCAGCAGGACGCCCTCGCCGCACTCCTCGCTGAGCTCGGCGATGATCCCGCCAACGTTGCCGCCGAACAGGCGCGTTTCATCGAAGCCGTCCTCGAGGATGAAGCCGATATCGTTGCCCACGGCCATCTTGCACAGGCCCTCGATGATGCCGCCGCCCGTGACGGACCAGGCCGACAGGACAGTGCCGCCCTCGGTGAGGCAGTGGATCTTCTTGAGGAAGGGCAGGACCTGCTCCAGCTCGCGGGGGCACTCGAAGTAATAGACATAGCTGCCCTTCTGCTTGAACTCCGGGGACAGGACCTTGTCGGCCCCCAGGGTGGTGATGGCGAAGGAGATCAGCGTGGGCGGCACGTCGATGTCGTTGAAGGTGCCGCTCATGGAGTCCTTGCCGCCGATGGCGGCCATTTTCAGCGCGCGCTGTGCCTCGTAGGCGCCCAGGAGCGCGGCGAAGGGCTTGCCCAGACGGTCGGGCTCGCGGTTTGGCTTTTCAAAGAACTCCTGCAGGCTGAGATAGACGCCCTCGGGGTCGCAGCCCGCGGCCGCCAGCTTGGAGGCCGAGGAGACCACCGACAGCATGGCACCGTGGTAGGGGCTCTCGGCCATCAGGTAGGGATCGAAGCCGTAGGACATGACGGAGGCCGTGTTCGTCTCCCCCTGGATCAGCGGGAGCTTGGCGGCCATGACCTGGGTGGGGGTCAGCTGGTTCTTGCCGCCGTAGGGCATCAGCACGGAGGACGCGCCGATGGAGCCGTCGAAGCGAGTGCCCAGGCCCTTCTGCAGGCAGAAGCGCTCGGAGGACAGCAGGTCCGTCACCGCCTCGGCGATGTTGCCGTGGGGCAGGTCGCGCACGGCCAGGGACTGGACAGGCACGTGGACGGCGGCGTGCTTCTCCGCGCCGTTGGAATTGAGGAACTCGCGGGAGATGTCGCACACGACGTCGCCGCGCCAGGTCATGCGGAGCCGGGGCTCCTCGGTGACCTTGGCCACCAGGGCGACTTCAAGGTTCTCGCCGTGGGCCAGGGCCGTGAAGGTCTCCACATCCTTGGGGGCCAGCACGACGGCCATGCGCTCCTGGGATTCGGAGATGGCCAGCTCGGTGCCGTCGAGGCCGTCGTACTTCTTGGGGACCTTGTCGAGGTCGATCTCAAGGCCGTCCGCCAGCTCGCCGATGGCGACGGAGACGCCGCCCGCGCCGAAGTCGTTGCAGCGCTTGATCAGCCGGGTGGCCCGGGGATCGCGGAACAGGCGCTGGAGCTTGCGCTCCTCGGGGGCGTTGCCCTTCTGGACCTCGGCGCCGCAGGTCTCGAGAGACTGGCTGCTGTGGCTCTTGGAGGAGCCGGTGGCGCCGCCGATGCCGTCGCGGCCGGTCTTGCCGCCCAGCAGGACGATCACATCGCCGGGGGCGGGGCGCTCACGCACGACGTTGGAGGCAGGGGCCGCCGCCACCACCGCGCCGGTCTCAAGGCGCTTGGCGACGTAGCCGGGATGGTACAGCTCGGAGACGAGGCCCGTGGACAGACCGATCTGGTTGCCGTAGGAGCTGTAGCCCTGAGAGGCCTTGCGGCAGATGGTGCGCTGAGGCAGCTTGCCCGGCAGCGTCTGATCCAGCGGAAGGTTGGGGTCCGCCGCGCCCGTGACGCGCATGGCCTGATAGACGTAGGCTCTGCCCGACAGCGGGTCGCGGATAGCGCCGCCCAGACAGGTGGCCGCGCCGCCGAAGGGCTCGATCTCCGTGGGATGGTTGTGGGTCTCGTTCTTGTACATCAGGAGCCAGGGCTCCTTGACGCCGTCCACGTCCGCCTCGATGCGGATGGAGCAGGCGTTGATCTCCTCGCTCTCGTCGAGATTCGTCAGCACGCCCTCGTGCTTGAGGACCTTTGCGCCCGCGGTGGCGATGTCCATCAGCGTCACGGGGCGGGCGGCGGCTTTCTCGGGACCGTAGACCTCTTCCCTGCCCTGCAGGTAGTGGTCGTAGGCGGCCCTGACCGTGTCGTCGTCGATGGCGACGTCGTCGAGACGGGTGAGGAAGGTGGTATGGCGGCAGTGATCGGACCAGTAGGTGTCGATCATGCGCAGCTCGGTCATGGTGGGGGCGCGGCCCTCGGAGCGGAAATAGTCGCGGAGAAAGGCCAGGTCGTGCTCGTCCATGGCGAGGCCGTAGCGCGCGATGTAAGCGTTCAGGTCAGCCTCGTCCATCAGGTCGTCCAGCACGGCGACCTTGTCGGGATGGGGATAGTTGTCCTCCAGGCTCTCGGGCTTTTCGGGGGACGCCTCGCGGCACTCCACGGGGTTGATGAGGCTCTTGCGGATCCTGTCCTTGTCCTGCTCGGTCAGCTCGCCCTCGAAGACGTAGACGACGGCGTTCTTGACCAGCGGGCGCTCGCCGCGGGTCATCAGAGCGATGCACTGGCGGCAGGAGTCGGCGCGCATGTCGAACTGACCGGGCAGCGCCTCGACGATCAGCGTCCAGTCGCCCTCGGCGGGCATGGTCTCGTGATAGACGTCGTCGCAGGCAGGCTCGGAAAAGACGCCCCTGCAGGCCAGCTCGTAGGTGGGCTCGTCGATACCCTGACAGTCGTAGCGGTTGAGGATGCGCACGCGGCGGAGGCCGCCGATGCCCTCCTCGGCCGTCAGGCGCTCCAGCAGGGCCTTCGCCTCGGTATCAAAGCCGCGGCGCTTTTCGGTGAAGCATCTGAATACCTGAGCCATGTCTCAGTCCTCCTTGCTGATGGAGGCGTCCTTGCTGCCGATGTCCTTGCGGTAGAAGGCGCCGTCGAAGCTGATATACTCCACGCCCTTGTAGCAGTTCTTCAGCGCCTGGCGCAGGCTCCTGCCAAGGGAGGAGACGCACAGCACGCGCCCGCCCGAGGTGACGAAGGTGCCGTCGGGGCGGCGCTGGGTGCCGGCGTGGTAGATGGTGCCGTATTTGGCGGCCTCGTCGAGGCCGCGGATGACCTTGCCCTTTTCATAGGAGCCAGGATAGCCGCCGCTGGCCATGACGACACAGGCGGAGCTGGTGTCCAGGAACTTGACTCTGGCCCGGGCGAGACGGCCGGCGCGGCAGGCGATCATGATGTTCAGCAGGTCGCTGGTCAGCAGGGGCAGCACCACCTGGGTCTCGGGGTCGCCGAAGCGGGCGTTGTACTCGATGACCTTGGGGCCGTCCACGGTGAGCATCAGGCTGACGTACAGCACGCCCTTGAAGGGGTGGCCCTCCTGCTGCATGCCCTGGATGGTGGGCAGGAAGATCTCATGCATGCACACGTCCGCCATGGCGGGGGTGTAGTCGGACACGGGCGAATAGGCGCCCATACCACCGGTGTTGGGACCCTCGTCGCCGTCGAAGGCGCGCTTGTGGTCCTGGGCGGCGGGCATGGGGACGATGGTCTCGCCGTCCGTGAAGCACAGGACAGAGACCTCAGGGCCCGTGAGCATCTCCTCAAAGAGGACCTGCTGGTCTTCCTTACCCTTGCAGAGCGTCTTCTGGGCCTTGACGGCCTCCTCGCGGGTCTTGCAGACGACGACGCCCTTGCCGGCGGCAAGGCCGTCCATCTTCAGCACCACGGGGACCGGGCAGGTCTTGACATATTCTGCCGCCTCGGCGGCGTTTAAGCACAGATGATAGGAGGCCGTGGGAATGTGGTACTTCGCCATGAACTCCTTGGCGTAGTTTTTCGACCACTCCAGCCGCGCGGCGGCCTTTGTGGGGCCGAAGCACTGGAAGCCGTTGTCCTCCAGCAGATCGACCATGCCCAGGGCCAGAGGATCGTCGGGGGTGACGACGACGAAATCGGGCTGGTTTTCGAGGCAGAACTTCAGGATACCCTGCAGGTCGGTGGCGGCGATGGGGACGTTCTCACAGAAGTTCTCCGTGCCGCCGTTGCCGGGGGCCATCCAGATCTGCTCGACGGCAACGTTTTTTGTAAGGGCTTTGGCGATGGCGTGCTCGCGCCCGCCGCCGCCGATCACTAATATACGCATAGACTCTTCTTTCTCAGTATCAATGGTGGAACAGACGGATGCCCGTGAACGACATGACGATGCCGTATTTGTCGCAGACGTCGATGACGTTGTCGTCGCGGATGGAGCCGCCGGGCTGGACGATATATTTAGCGCCGGACTTGTGGGCGCGCTCAACGTTGTCGCCGAAGGGGAAGAAGGCGTCGGAGCCGACGGTGACGTCGGTGTTCTTGGCGATCCATTCCTTCTTCATCTCGGCCGTCAGCACGGGAGGCTTGACCTTGAAGATCGTCTGCCAGGTGCCCTCGCGCAGAACGTCGTCATACTCGTCGGAGATGTAGACGTCGATGGCGTTGTCGCGGTCGGGGCGCTTGATCTTGTCAACGAACTGCAGGTCCAGCACGTAGGGATGCTGGCGCAGGAACCAGTTGTCGGCCTTGTTGCCCGCCAGACGCGTGCAGTGGACGCGGGACTGCTGGCCGGCGCCGACGCCGATGGTCTGGCCGTCCTTGACGTAGCAGACAGAGTTGGACTGGGTGTATTTCAGCGTGATCAGGCTGACGAGCATGTCGCGCACGGCCTCGGGCGGCAGCTCCTTGTTCTTCGTCACGACGTTCTGCAGGATGCTCTCGTCCAGCTTGAGGGCGTTGTAGCCCTGCTCGAAGGTGATGCCGAAGATGTTGCGGCGCTCCACGGGCGCGGGAGTGTAGTCGGGGTCGATCTGCACGACGTTGTAGCCGCCCTTGCGCTTGTTTTTGAGGATCTCCAGCGCCGCGTCGGTATAGCCGGGGGCGATGACGCCGTCGGACACCTCGCGGGAGATGAGCTTCGCCGTGTCCTCGTCGCAGACGTCGGACAGGGCGGCCCAGTCGCCGTAGGAGCTCAGGCGGTCCGCGCCGCGGGCGCGGGCGTAGGCGTTGGCCAGCGGGGACAGGCCGTCGCGGACGAAGTAGATCTTGCGCTCCACCTCGGTCAGATGCTCCTTGGCCAGCGCGGCGCCGGCGGGGCTGACGTGCTTGAAGGACGCGGCGGCGGGCAGGCCGGTGGCCTCCTTGAGGGCCTTGACCAGCTGCCAGCTGTTCAGTGCGTCCATGAAGTTGATATAGCCGGGCCGGCCGCTGAGGACCTGCAGGGGCAGCTCGCCCTCGGCCATGAAGATGCGGGCCGGCTTCTGGTTGGGATTACAGCCGTACTTGAGTTCGAGTTCGGTCATGATGCTCTCCTTACCGGTTCTTGTTGATGATGACGGTCTCGGTCTGCTTCGTCTCTCGGTCGACGGTGCGGACAAACAGGGAGACCTTGTTGTCCTCGTTGAGGTACGTCCACACCTCGTCCGCGATCTCCTGCGCCGTGCCGTGCAGGCGCACGGTCTCGGGCTCGCCCTCGAAGGAGGGCGGGGTCTGGGCGTTCATCTTGTAGGTGTGGATGAAGTGGCCGATCCCGGCCAGAGGCTTGTCGTACTCGAAGAAAAAGCGCTTATTGCAGGTGGGGTCGCCGTCGAAGCTCTTGAGGATCGACAGGACGTAGGAGCCGTCGGCGCAGGCAACGCCCGAGACGCGGGGGGTGTAGATGGGGGGATCGGGCTCGAAGCAGCGGGTGCGCAGCGCCTCGATATAGCTCTTGCCCTCGGCCATGGCGTCCCGGATGGTGTCGGTCTGGTCGCCGTTGGTGACGATCAGATCGTCGCCCAGCACGCGCACGGGGTGGTAGATGACCAGGGACGGGTCGCCCAGCAGCGAGGGGTCGAAGGCCTGGGTGCGGATGCCGTCCTCGGTCTCGACGAAGACGCGGTTGCGGCTGTTCTGACTGCGGCCCATGATGAAGTAGACGATGACCGTCTGATCCTTCTCGTTATGGCCGAGAATGATGCCGCGGCCGGGGTAGGTGTTTTCAGAAAGAAGCTGTTTCAGTTCAAATACTTCCATGGCTTGCTCCTATTCGATGATGACGCGGTCGTTTTCGATGTGCAGGCGGCCCTGGCAGAACAGCGTGACGGCCCGGGGCAGCAGCACGTGCTCCGCCTGGCGCATGATGCGCTGCTGCAGCGTCTCCGGCGTGTCGGAGGGCAGGATCTCCACGGCCTTCTGCAGGATGATGGGGCCGCCGTCGGTGATGGCGTCGACGAAGTGGACGGTGGCGCCGCTGACGCGGACGCCCTTTTTCAGCGCGGCCTCATGGACGTGCAGGCCGTACATGCCGTCGCCGCAGAAAGCGGGGATCAGGGACGGATGGACGTTGATGATCTTCCCGCGATACTTTTCGCAGAAGGCGGCGCTGAAGATCTTGAGGAAGCCCGCCAGCACGATCAGGTCGGGCTTGACCTCGCGCTCCAGCAGCTCGTCCAGCGCCTGACTGTACTCCTCGACGCTCAGGCCCCTGGAGGAGACGAAGTAACCGGGGATCCCGGCGTTTTTCGCCCGCTCCAGCGCATAGGCGTTTTTGGCGGAGGAGATCACGGCCGTGATCTCGCCGCCGCCCAGACCGGATGACTGCTGCCGGTCGATCAGCGCCTGCAGGTTGGTGCCGCCGCCGGAAACGAAGACGGCGATGCTCAGCATAGCTCCACCTTGTCCTCGCCCCTGACGACCTCGCCCAGCACATAGGCGCCGACGCCCTGGGCCTTCAGGACCTCGAGGGCCTTGTCGGCGGTGTCTTTGGAGGTGATCATCGTCATGCCGACGCCCATGTTGTAGGTGTTGAACATGTCGCGCTCGGGGATATCCCCGGTGCGCTGCAGCAGGGAGAAGACGGCGGGCGTCCTGACGGCCGCCTTTTCGATGCGGGCGCAGAGACCGTCGGGGATGGAGCGGGGGATGTTCTCGTAGAAGCCGCCGCCCGTGATGTGGCTGACTCCCTTGACGTCGGCGGCTGCGATGGCGGCCAGCACGGGCTTGACGTAGATGACCGTAGGGGTCAGCAGCGCGTCGCCCAGGGTCGTGCCCAGCTCGTCGTAATACCTGCCCAGATCGGCGTGCTCCACATCGAAGACCTTGCGGACCAGGGAGTAGCCGTTTGAGTGGATGCCCGAGGAGGGCAGCGCCAGGATGACGTCGCCCGCCTGCATGCGCTTGTTGTCCAGCACCTTTTCCCGGTCGACGATGCCGACGGAGAAGCCCGCCAGATCGTAGTCGTCGGCGGTCATGGTGCCGGGATGCTCGGCGGTCTCGCCGCCGATGAGGGCGCAGCCGGCCTGCACGCAGCCCTCGGCCACGCCGGCGACCAGCGCAGCCACCTTTTCGGGGATATTCTTGCCGATGGCGATGTAGTCCAGGAAGAAGATGGGCTTCGCGCCGCAGCAGATGATGTCGTTGACGCACATGGCGACACAGTCGATGCCCACCGTGTCATGGCGGTCCATCAGCTGAGCGATGCGCTGCTTTGTCCCGACGCCGTCGGTGCCGGAGACGAGAACGGGGCTCTTCATGCCCGTGAGATCGGGCGCGAACAGGCCGCCGAAGCCGCCGATATCGGACACGACGCCGGGGATGAAGGTCCTCTCGACGTGCTTTTTCATCAGTCGGACGCCCTCATAGCCGGCGCGGATATCGACGCCGGCTTTGGCGTAGCTCTCGCTGTGACTGTCGTTGTGGCTCATGATTTATTCCTTTCCTGTCCAGCAGTAGGTGCAGATGTTTTCAGGGTCGATGCCGATGGCGTCCAGCTCGCCCTTGAGCGTCTGGAAGCGCAGGCTCGTGAAGTTCAGCTCGCGGCCGATCTCCTCGATCATGGCCTTGCCGCGGTCCGTCATGATGTCGGAATACTCGTCCATGTGTCTGAAGCCGTCCTCGCCCTCCAGCTTCATGACCACCCGGCGGGCGATCAGCTCCATCTCGGAGCTGGAGCGGGAGAAGTTGAGGTACTTGCAGCCGTAGGTGATGGGCGGGCAGCCCGAGCGGATGTGGACCGCCTTGGCGCCGCTTTCATAGAGAAACTGGACGGTCTCGCGGGTCTGGGTGCCGCGGACGATGGAGTCGTCCACCATCAGCAGGCTCTTGCCCTCGATCAGCTCGCGCACGGGCACCAGCTTCATCCGCGCCACCAGGTTGCGCATGCTCTGGCGGGTGGGCATGAAGGAGCGGGGCCACGTGGGGGTGTATTTGATGAAGGGGCGGGCGAAAGGCACGCGGGAGCGGTTGGCGTAGCCGATGGCGTGGGCCGTTCCGCTGTCCGGGATGCCGGCCACGTAGTCGATGTCGAGATCGAGGCCCTCGTTCATGTCGTTCTGGGCCATGATCTCGCCGCAGCGGGTGCGCATGGTCTCTACCGTGACGCCCTCATAGTGGGAGTTGGGGTAGCCGTAATACGTCCAGAGGAAGGCGCAGATGCGCATTTTCTTCTGCGGCTCCTGGACCACCTCGACGCCCTCGGGGGTGATGCGGACGATCTCACCGGGGCCCAGATCGCGCATGTCCACATAGCCCACCTTCTGATAGGCGAAGGACTCGAAGGACACGGCGTAACCGTCGTCACGCCGGCCCAGCATCACGGGCAGGCGGCCGTAGCGGTCGCGGGCGGCGTAGATGCAGTCAGGCGTCAGGATCATGATGGACATGGAGCCCTCGATCTTCTCCTGGGCGTGACGGATGCCCTCGGGGATCGTCCAGCCCTCGTTGACCAGGGCGGCGACGAGCTCGGTGGCGTTGATGCGCCCGCCGCTCATCTCGAGGAAGTGGCGGTTCTGGTTCAGGACGCGGGTGACCAGCTCCTCCTCGTTGTTGATCTTGCCCACGGTGGTGATGGCGTAGTTGCCCAGGTGGGAGCGGATCAGCAGGGGCTGGGGCTCGTAGTCCGAGATGCAGGCGATACCGGCGTTGCCGACCATATCGTCGGCCTCATGCTCGAACTTCGTGCGGAAGGGGGAGCTTTCGATATTGTGGATGGCGCGCTGGAAGCCCGCCTCGCGGTCGTACATGACCATGCCGCCGCGGCGGGTGCCCAGATGCGAGTGATAGTCTACGCCGAAGAACAGGTCGTAATGACAGGGGTTCTTGGAGGTGATGCCGAAGAAGCCGCCCATCGGTTATTCACCCATCAGCCTGCGCAGGATCTCCTGGTAAGCATCCTCCACATGGCCCAGATCGCGGCGGAAGCGGTCTTTGTCCAGCTTTTCATGGGTCTTGCTGTCCCAGAAGCGGCAGGTGTCGGGGGAGATCTCGTCGGCCAGGACGATGGTGCCGTCGCTGAGGCGGCCGAACTCCAGCTTGAAGTCCACCAGGTCGATGCCGTTTTCCTTCATGAAGGCCTTGAGGAACTCGTTGACCTTGAAGGCGTACTTCTTGATGGTCTCGATCTCTTCGGCGGTGGCCAGCTTCAGGGCCAGGGCGTGATAATCGTTGATCAGGGGATCGCCCAGATCGTCGTTCTTGTAGGAGAACTCGATGGTGGGCTGGTCGAAGACGATGCCCTCCTCGACGCCGTAGCGCTTGGAGAAGGAGCCGGCGGAGATGTTGCGGATGATGACCTCCAGCGGGACGATGGAAACCTTCTTGACCAGCGTCTCACGGTCGCTGAGCTGCTCGACGAAGTGGGTGGGGACGCCCTCCTTCTCCAGCTTCTGCATGAGGAAGTTGGTCACCTTGTTGTTGATGACGCCCTTGCCGACGATGGTGCCGCGCTTCTCGCCGTTGAAGGCGGTGGCGTCGTCCTTGTAATCGACGATGAAGAGCTCGGGATCGTCGGTGGCGAATACTTTCTTGGCTTTTCCTTCGTAGAGCTGTTCCAGCTTTTTCATAATGTTACCTCCGTTACGCTGTATTGATTTCTGATGTTTTCGTCCTTTTCGATGATCTTGCGTTCCATGTCCTTCTTGTACTGGCGCATGGCCTCGCGCAGCGAGGGCTCGCTGCCCGAGAGGATCTGCACGGCCAGCAGCGCGGCGTTCTCCGCGCCGTTGATGGCCACGGTGGCCACGGGGATGCCCGAGGGCATCTGCACGGTGGACAGCAGGCTGTCGAGGCCGTCCATGGTGCTGGATTTGACGGGGACGCCGATGACGGGCAGCACGGTGTTGGCGGCCAGCACGCCGGCCAGATGCGCGGCCTTGCCCGCGGCGGCGATGATGACGCCCGCGCCCTGTTCCTCGGCGGTCTTGCTGAGCTCCTCCGCGGCGGCGGGGGTGCGGTGAGCCGAGACGATGCGCACGTCAAAGGGAACGCCGAAGCTGCGCAGCACCCGGATGGACCCCTCCATGACCTGCAAATCGGAATCGGAGCCCATGACGACGATTACCTTTTTCATGATCCCATCCTTTCCTTTTGCTGAGATAAAAAGCTAAAAGCACCCGTTTTCGGGTGCTTTTCAAGACAGCGCGGTGCGGCCGGGCGCAGAGATGCCCGCGGAACGATCAAGCTCGCGTTTCACCGTCCGTACAAGCATTTCCAGCATCTTCCCGTCCCCTTCCGCGAAAACTAAAAATACATTGTAATTATACAATTAAATCCTTTTTTTCGCAACAGTTTGATAGCGCTAACTTATCATTTTGGCGATTTGTCCATAAAACAGTCCTGCGCGCGGGCAAAAGATAGCGCTTTTGCCGCCAGTGCAAGATGCTCTTGAAACGGGAGGCAAAGCCGTATATAATAGGTATCAAACAGAAATTGGGAGGATCACATCATGGATAAACTGAGCGGAAGCGAGCTGATGAAAAACGGCTGCAACTGCGCCCAGGCGGTGCTGTGCAGTCTCTGCGAGGAGACCGGCCTCACCGAGGAGCAGGCCATGCGTCTGGCATGTCCCTTCGGCGGCGGCGCGCGCAGCGGCGAGCTGTGCGGCGCGGCCAGCGGCGCACTAATGGCGCTGGGCTACGTGACCGGCAACACCGACCGCACCGACAAGGAGGCCCAGAAGAAGGCCTACGCCTACTACATCGAGTTCACGAAGCGCTATAAAGAGAAGTTCGGCTGTCTGGCCTGCCGCGAGCTGCTGGGCGTCGAGACCTCCACCCCCGAGGGCCATGCCTACATGCAGGCGCACCCCGAGCTGCGGCAGAAGTGCTGGGCCATGGTGGACTGGTCCGTGGAGACCGTCAGGGAACTGCTGGCGAAATAAATCGAGTCCGACGGATCATCATTGAGGTAAGCAATCAGTTATGGGATTAATGAAAGAACTGCGCCGCACCGCGCAGGAGCGTCTGGCCTTTGAGGATCGGAACACGCTGATGATCATGGGCGAGGCGCTGTTTGCCGGGATGGTGCTGCAGCTGACGAACCCGTTTTATCAGCTGTTCGCCTCGGCCATGGGCGCGGACGACGTGGCCATCGGCCTGATCAGCTCGCTGCCCGCCTTCTGCGCGCTGTTCGTGCTGCTGCCCGCTTCCCTGTACATCGACCGCGTCAGGGACAAGAAAAAGTTCCTCGCCACGGCCATCACGGTCTGCGGCGTGATTTTGCCGATCGTGGCACTGTCGCCGTTTCTGGGCGACCGGGGCTACTGGTTCTTCATCATCGGCATCTCGCTGTGGAACATCCCCTATATCTGCTACACCGTTTCGTGGCAGAGCTATTTCTCCGACCTCTATCCCCCCTCGAAGCGCGCCATCCCCTACGCCCGGCGTCAGATGACCACCTACGCCGTGCCCATCGTGACGATCATGGCCGGCGGATTGATCCTCAGCTACGTCTGCAAGACGCAGGAGAGCAAGATCCTGGCCTATCAGATCTTCTTCACGCTGGCGTTCGTGGCGTCGATCTTCCAGCGCCGGTGCATCCAGAAGACCGAGATGCTCTACGAGGTGTCGAAGCAGGATCACTCCGGCAACCCGCTGAAGGAGTTCATCCAGGCGATCAAAAACCTGCGGCAGCACCCGCAGTTCTGCCTGTTCCTGGGCCTGCTGTTCGTCTTCTACTTCTCGTGGCAGATGGCGTGGCCCATGTTCTTCCTGTTCCTCGTCAAGGACGTCGGGTTCAATGAGGCGACCAAGAGCCTGTTCGACGTCACGTCGTACCTGTCCCAGACGCTGATGTCCAACTGGTGGGGCCGCCGGATCGACAAGTACGGCCCCCGGGGCTCCACGATCCTGGGTCTGCTGGGCTCGGCTCTCGTCCCCGCGTGGACCGTGTTCACCCGCAGCTTCCCCATCATCCTGACGAGCTACATTTTCAGCGGCGGCACGGGCCCGGGCTTCCAGCTGGGCCTGTTCAACGACATGCTGGACAACCTGCCGGAGGAGAACAAGTCGCTGTACATCGGCATCTACAACATGGTCATGCAGATCTCCAATTTCGTGGCGCCGCTGTTCGGCGTGGCACTTTACACGCGCATCGGCGCGCGGAACACCATGTACGTCTCGTCCGTGGCGCGATTCTTCGCTGCCGGATGCTTCTTCATCCGCTATCTGTGGCTGAAGAAGAGAGAGACGAAGGCCGCTTGATGACACATAAAAAAGACGCCCCGGAGGGCGTCTTTTTTTACGCTTAGAATCCCTGCTTTTCGAGGAAATCGACGGCGAACTGGGAGAAGACCGAGGCGACCTTGGCCAGCATGGACTCCTCCAGGATGAACTGGTTGGAGTGCAGGCCGAACTTGCCTCTCGTCTCGTCGGTGGCGATGCCGGCGAAGATGTACGCGCCGGGGACGCGGGTGATGTACTCGCTGAAGTCCTCGCCGCCCAGGTGGGGCATGTTGTCGATCTTGACGTTCTCGGCGCCCAGTACCTTGGAGGCGGCCTCCACGCAGAAGGGAATGGCCTCGGGGCTGTTGATGACGGCCTCGCCGGAGCGGGTGGTGACCTCGGCCGTCGCGCCGTTGGCCTCCGCGATGCCCTTGGTGACCAGCTCGATCTGCTTCTTCATCTCCTCCATGACGTCGCGGCGGTCGGAGCGGATGGTGCCGGTCATGGTGCAGCAATCGGGGATGACGTTGCTCTTGTCCTGGGGGCCGGAGTGGATCGTGCAGACGCTCAGCACGCGGGCCGCGGTCTCGTTGAGCCTGCGGGAGACGATCTGCTGCAGGCCGTTGTAGACCTGATTGGCCACGGCGATGGGATCGATGCACTGATGGGGCCAGGAGCCGTGGCCGCCCTTGCCGGTGATCTTGATGGTGAAGCCGCCGGCAAAGCCGAAGGCGCTGCGGGCCGCGATGTGCACCTGCCCGGCGTCGATCTCGGGCCAGGCGTGGGCTGCAAAGACGGCGTCCACCGTCGGGTTCTCCAGGACCTTGGACTCCTGGACCATCTTGCGTCCGCCGCCGCCGCCCTCTTCGCCCGGCTGGAAGACGAACTTGACGCTGCCCTTCAGATGCTCGCGCAGCTGTGACAGGATCATGGCGCTGCCCAGCAGCCAGGTGGCGTGGCCGTCGTGGCCGCAGGCGTGCATGACGTTTTCATTGCAGGAGCGGAACTCCACGCCGCTCTCCTCCTCGATGGGCAGCGCGTCGATGTCGGCGCGCAGCAGGACGGTCTTGCCCTCCCCTGCGCCGCCTCTCAGCAGACCGACGACGCCGGTGCCGCCGGCGACGCCCTCGGTGACCTCGATGCCTGGCAGCTTGCGCAGCTCCTCGGCGATGCGCGCGGCGGTGCGCGTCTCCTGCATGGACAGCTCGGGGTGCATGTGCAGATCGCGGCGGAAGGCGATCAGCTGAGGCTCGATCTGCGCCGCGATGGATTTGATCTCATTGGTGAGCATGGGAAACTCCTCCTTTTATCTGATGGTCTCATTCTAAAGGAAAAGCCGCACGGAAACAAGTCTCCGTGCGGCTCTGACTTTTGACAAAGTGCCGCAGCACCCGTCGCGCGGAGCGCGGTTTATCCGATCTGTTTTTTGTGAGGACATGCGCCTCACAAAAAACACCTTGACAGCGAACGAAGCGAGCGCTCGCGCCGACCAACCGAGGCGAAGCCGAGGACGATCAAGCGCGAGTGACCTCGCCGGAAGACCCAGAGAAGCGGTCTTCCGGCGAAGCGTGCCGCTTCAACCGGCACGCAGTCTCCGTGCGGCCTTTGGGTTTATTTGCTGACGAAATTGAGGAACTGGCGCAGGCGCGGATTCTCGGGGTGATCGATGATATCCTCGGGCTTGCCGTCGGCGGCGATGCGTCCCTCGTCCATGAACAGGATGCGGCTCGCCACGTTGCGGGCGAAGCGGATCTCATGGGTGACAAGGATCATGGTGGTCGTGTCCTCCTCGGCCAGCTGACGAATGGTGTTCAGCACCTCGCCGACCAGCTCGGGGTCCAGGGCGGAGGTGGGCTCATCGAACAGCAGGACGTTGGGGCTGACCGCCAGGGCGCGGGCGATGCCCACGCGCTGCTGCTGACCGCCGGACATCTTGGCAGGATAGAAATCCTTGCGTTCCAGCATGCCGACCTTGTCCAGCAGCCGCAGGGCGATCTCCTCGGCCTCGGCCTTGGGCTTGCGCTGGACGGTGACCAGCGCCTCCATGACGTTTTCCTTTGCCGTCTTGTTCTTGAACAGGTTGTAGCTCTGGAACACCATGGCAGACTGGCGGCGCAGATCGCGCACCTGCTGCTTGGTGTGGTTCTCGGCGTCGACGGTGATGTCGCCCACCCGCACGGTGCCCTTGGTGGGCACGCACAGATAGTTGAGGCACCGCAGCAGCGTCGATTTGCCCGTGCCCGACGGGCCCAGGATCGCCACGATCTCGTTCTTTTTGATATGTACGTTGATATCCTTCAGGACCTCGGTCTGACCGTCAAAGGTCTTGAAGAGGTTTTTCACTTCGACCATCAATATGCTTCCTTTTTGTTATCAGATCGGTTGAACAGTGAGGATCAATGGGTAGCGTGCAGCCACTCGTCAGAGATCAGCTTGGTCATATCTTCATAGAAGTACTTCTCGGTGATCTCGGCGGTCGTGCCGTCCTTGTGCATCTCAGCCAGGACTTCGTTGATGGCGTCTCGGAGCTCGGCGCTCTCTTCGTCATCGCGGAACCACCAGCCGACGTTGTTGCCGAACAGCTTCTCGTCCAGCATGCGGAGCTTCATGCCCTGCTCGCGCTGATACTTCTCAACGGTGGAGACCGTGTGGCCCAGAGCGGGGATGCGGCCCAGGTCGACTTCCTGGAACAGAGCGGCGGTGTTCTCATAGGGATGAACGTCCCAGTCATACTGAGGAGCGATCTTCTCAACGGTGTTCTGGGCAGCCTGGCCGGCGGAGACGCCGACGATCTGGCCGCGCAGGTCCTCAAAGGTCTGATAGGGGGAATCGGGCTGGACAACGATGACCTGAGCATCGCCGTAGATAGGATCGGAGCAGATGTGCGCCTCCAGACGGCTCTCGGTGATGGCGGCGCAGTTGGCAGCGACGTCGATACGGCCGGAATCCAGCTCGCCGAACAGGCTGGTCATATCAGCGCAGCGAACGACTTCGACTTCCCAGCCGGTGCGCTCGAGGATGCTGTCCCACAGCTCGCCCTCGACGCCGGTCCAGGTGCCGTCGTCCTCCAGCAGGGAGTAAGGCAGGCCGCTGCCGACGGTGCCGATGGTGAACTTGCGGGTCTCTTCGGCGGGCTCTTCGGTCTTGTTTTCTTCGGTCTTGTTTTCTTCGGTCTTGGTCTCGGTGTTGGCGGTGCCGTTATTGGTGGCAGGCTCTTCCTTCTCGCCGCAGGCGGCCATCAGGGAGAAGATCAGCACCATGGACAGCAGCAGAGCAATAAGCTTTTTCATGATTGTGTCTCCTTTTGATTTGTGAGCATATGACGTGTCGGATTTTATTTAGAATTGTCTAAATAACGAGTTATTCATAAATGGCGTTGCTGCGCTTTTCCAGCTGGCGCTGAACGCCGGTCATCAGCAGGGAGAAGGCCCAGTAGATGATCATGACGATGGCGTAGGTCTCGAAGAAGCGGAACGAGGCCGCCGCCTCGATCCTGGCGTTGCCCATGACGTCGCGGATGCCGATGGTGAAGGCCAGGGACGACATCTTGAACAGGTTGATCATATCGTTGAACAGCGTCGGCAGCGCCACACGGACCGCCTGCGGGATGACGATGCGGGTGGTCATCTGGAAGCCCGTCATGCCCAGGGACATGGCCGCTTCGCGCTGGCCCTCGTCCACCGAGATCAGCGCGCCGCGGATCGACTCCGCCATGAAGGCGCTCATACCGAGGCTCATGACGACGCCGGTGGCGACGATGGGCGACATGTTGAGGATCAGCTTGCTGACGCGGGCCAGACCGTAATAAAAGAAGAAGATCTGGGTGACGCTGGGCGTGCCGCGGATGAAGGAGCTCCAGATCTTTAGGAACTGGACCACCACCGGCACACGGTAGTAGTTGAGCAGCGCCAGGATCGTACCCAGCAGCAGCGAAAAGACGGCGCCGATGACCGTAAGCATCAGAGTCGTGGGAAGACCCTTCAGAATGACGGGGAACGCCTCCATCAGATAGGACCAGCTGAAAAGCATGACAAACCTCCGCTTTCGTTTATAAAAAGTCAAAGTCAAGCATTCTTATTATACGAACCGATCATACAATGTCAAATATTATAGAAAAATCAAAACCTATAATAATTATAGATAGATAAATCAAATAGCAAGTGATAAGCACGCTTATCACTTCATGAATCGATCCCTATGCAGCGCAGGGTCTAATAGAATGAAACTTTTCCCCTTCTGTATCCGCTGACATTTTTCGGCATGAAACGCCTCGTTTATAACACTTATCAAGATAATCTATCGATTTGTTTGTCAGAATACCCAAGTTTTCGCCCGCCTCCGGGGCGCTCTTTGTGACCGTTGCAAAGAAGGGCGGAATGCGGTACAATACATTTATAATAATGAAAGAGGTGTCGCGTATGAAGATCCTTGTCACGGGCTTCGAGCCCTTCGGCGGCGAGAGCGTCAATCCCTCCTGGCTGGCCGTCAGCCGCCTGCCAGAGGAAGTCCCCGGCGCGCAGATCGTCAAAAAGCAGCTGCCCGTCGTCTGGTTCAAGGCATTGGACATCCTGAAGGACTACATCGAAGCGGAAAAGCCCGATGTGGTGATGATGTGCGGCCAGGCCGGCGGCTCCGACGCCATGCGCATCGAGCGCGTGGGCATCAACCTCTGCGAGGCGTCGATCCCCGACAACGAGATGGTCCAGCTCTTCGGCGTGCCCATCGACCCCGAGGGGCCTGCCGCGTATTTCTCCACCTTCCCCTACGGCCCCATGCTGGAGGCCGCGCAGGCCACCGGTGTGCCCACGAGGTTCTCCTATTCCGCAGGGGCGTACCTGTGCAACCACGTCCTCTACGGCTGCCTCCGTCTGGCGGAGCAGCAGTACCCCGACCTCCGCGCCGGCTTCATCCACGTCCCCTTCCTCCCCGAGCAGGTGACCGACAAGAAGCCCGGCACCCCTTCCATGCCTCTGGACGGCATCGCCAGGGTCTTGCTGGCCTTCGTCGAGACCATCGCGAAAAACTGAAAACCGCATGAGAAAAGCGTTTGGCCGCATGGTCAAACGCTTTTCTCTTCCCTGCCGGTTCCGTATATGGTACAATAGGCTCAGTAACTATCTGGAGGGATGACGATGACTGTTTCCTGGAGCATGGTGCTGATCGTGCTGCCGCTGATTTTTCTGGCGGGGTTCATCGACGCGATCGCGGGCGGCGGAGGACTGATCTCGCTGCCGGCGTATCTGTTTGCCGGCCTGCCGGCCCATTACGCCGCGGGGACGGGCAAGTTCAGCTCCAGCTGCGGGCTGGCCATGGCGTCGTTCAAGTATATCAAAGAGGGCAAGGTGCGCATGGCCGTGGCGCTGTGGTCGGCGCTGGGCTGCATCGTCGGCGCGGCCACGGGCACGCGGCTGGCGCTGTATTTCGAGGAGCGCACGCTGCGGATGATCATGCTGGCGGCAATCCCGCTGGCGGCTCTGTTTTTGTTCACCCGGAAGGATTTCGGGAAAGACGAGGAAGGCGAGATCGTCATGGACCGCAAAAAGGAGGCGATCCTGTCGGTGCTCATCGGGCTTGCGGTGGGCTGCTACGACGGGCTGATCGGCCCCGGAGCCGGGACGTTCCTGATCCTCGGCTTTACAACAGTCCTGGGCGTCGATCTGCTGCGCGCCTCCGGCTGTGCCAAGGTGTCCAACATGGCCTCCAACGTCACCTCGATCTTCCTCTACGCCGGCGCGGGCAAGATCGCCTATCTGATCGGCGTCCCCGCCGCCGTGTGCTCCATGCTGGGCAGCTACGTCGGCGCGCGCTACGCCGTCCGCGGCGGCAGCGCCAAGGTCCGCAAGGTGCTGTTCCTCGTGCTGGGCCTGCTGTTCGCCAAGCTGGTCTACGATCTGTTCGCGTAGTCAATAAAGTGCAGGAAAAAGCGCCCCAAAGGGGGCGCCTTTCTGATTCTTATTGACTTTTTCTTCCGTTTGGTGTATCGTGATTTCATTCTTTTGATTTAACGAGGTGGAGTGATGACGAAGTATATTTTTGTCACGGGCGGCGTTGTATCCGGACTTGGCAAGGGCATCACGGCGGCGTCGCTGGGGCGGCTGCTGAAGGCGCGGGGGCTGAAGGTGGCCGCACAGAAGCTGGACCCCTATATCAACGTGGATCCGGGCACCATGAGCCCCTATCAGCACGGGGAGGTCTACGTCACGGAGGACGGCGCGGAGACCGACCTCGATCTGGGGCACTACGAGCGCTTCATCGACGAGGATCTGAACCGCTATTCCAACCTGACCACGGGCAAGGTCTACTGGAACGTGCTGAACAAGGAGCGACGGGGCGAATACCTGGGCTCTACCGTGCAGGTGATCCCCCACATCACCGACGAAATCAAGGAGTTCATCTACCGCGTCGGCCGCCACACGGACGCCGACGTGGTGATCACGGAGATCGGCGGCACCATCGGCGACATCGAGAGCCAGCCCTTCATCGAGGCGGCGCGTCAGGTGTCGCTGGAGGTGGGGCGAGAG
>SVKN01000093.1:0-3054 GCA_015068445.1 Oscillospiraceae bacterium
GAGGTCAACGCCTGCCGGTGGACCAAGGAGGTCCTGGAGCATTACGGCTTCGAGGTGGAGGTCGGCTACGCCGGTCTGCCCACCTGCGTCGTGGGCAAGTGGGGCTCCGGCCATCCCGTCATCGGCCTGCTGGGCGAGCTGGACGCGCTGCCCGGCCTGAGCCAGAAGGTCCAGACCACCAAGGAGCCCGTCGTCGTCGGCGCGCCCGGTCAGGGCTGCGGCCATAACCTGCTGAACACCTCCTGCCTGGCCGCCGCCGTCGGCATCAAGGCTGAGCTGGAGGAGCGCAAGATCCCCGGCACCATCATCTTCTACGGCTGCCCCGCCGAGGAGGTCCTCACCGGCAAGGTCTTCATGGCCAGAAACGGCGGCTTCCGCGAGCTGGACGCCTGCTTCGCCTGGCACGGCGGCAACCAGAACATGGTCACCACCGGTATCCATACGGGCCTGAACAGCGCGATCTTCCACTTCAAGGGCCGCACGGCTCATGCCGGCGGCGACCCCTACAACGGCCGCTCCGCGCTGGACGCCGCCGAGCTGATGAGCGTCGGCGCCAACTATCTGCGTGAGCACGTCACCTCCGACGTCCGCATCCATTACGTCTATAAGGAAGCGGGCACCGCGCCCAACATCGTCCCCGACCGCGCGTCCGTCTGGTATTACGTCCGCGCCATGAGCCGTGAGGCCATCGAGGACACCTATGACCGCCTCGTCAAGGTCGCCAAGGGCGCTGCCATGATGACCGAGACCGAGATGGAGATCGAGTTCCTGGGCGGCTGCTACAACACCCAGCCCAACCTCTACATGGCGAACCTGGCCTACGAGCAGTTCCAGCAGATCGAGCCGCCTCACTATACCGAGGAGGAGCTGGCCTTCGCCGACGGCCTCAACAAGAACAGCCCGCTGTATGAAAACACGCTGAAGTCCGGCGTGCTGAAGGACGGCCCGATCCACAACACCATCAAGGATCTGACCCCCGTCAACAACTACGGCTCCACCGACGTGGGCGACGTGCAGTACATCGTCCCCTGCGTGCAGGTGCGCACCGCCTGCTGGAACCTGGCCGCCCCCGGCCACAGCTGGCAGATCGCCGCCTGCTCCGGCATGTCCATCGGCCACAAGGGCATGATCTACGGCGGCAAGGTCATGGCGGCCGCCGCCATGGAGATGTTCAAGAACCCCGAGCACGTCGCCAAGGCCAAGGAGGAGTTCGACCGCGTCATGAACGGCCGCGCCTACAAGTGCCCGATCCCCATGGACGTCCCCGTACCCCAGCCGCAGAAGTAGATCCGCCAACAAAGAAGAAACAATCATTACAGAAAAGGAGATTGAGAATTATGGGTTCTATCGCAGTAAACAAGATCCGTCAGGAGAAGGACGTTCTGATCGACCTGGCCCAGCGCATGTGGGATTGCCCCGAGACCGCTTACAACGAGGTCAACGCGGCCAAGTGGACTGCCGAGCTGCTGGAGAAGTACGGCTTCGAGGTCCAGCTCGGCTATAAGGACATGCCCACCTGCGTTATCGGCAAGTGGGGCTCCGGTCATCCCGTCATCGGCTTCCTGGGCGAGCTGGACGCGCTGCCCGGCATGAGCCAGAAGGTCGTCGATCACATCGAGCCCGTGGTCGTCGGCGCGCCCGGCCAGGCCTGCGGCCACAACCTGCTTGACACCGCCTGCCTCGGCGCCGCCATCGGTGCGAAGGCCGAGCTGGAGGAGAGGGGCCTTTCCGGCACCATCGTCTTCTACGGCTGCCCCGCCGAGGAAGTGCTGACCGGTAAGGTCTTCATGGCCCGCGACGGTGCCTTCGACGGTCTGGACTGCGCCTTTGCATGGCATGGCAGCCCGAAGAACCAGATCAACGCCGGCGTCATGAACGGTCTGAACAGCGCGATCTTCCACTTCAAGGGCCGCACCGCCCATGCCGGCGGCGACCCCTACAACGGCCGTTCCGCGCTGGACGCTGCCGAGCTGATGAGCGTCGGCGCCAACTACCTGCGTGAGCACGTCACGTCCGACATCCGCATCCACTATTCGTATCTGGAAGCCGGCACAGCCCCCAACATCGTTCCCGACAGGGCCGCTGTGTGGTATTACGTCCGCGGTCTGAGCCGCCCCGGCATTGAGGACGCTTATGACCGTCTGTGCAAGGTCGCCAAGGGCGCTGCCATGATGACCGAGACCGAGTGCGAGATCGAGTTCCTGGGCGGCTGCTACAACACCATGCCCAACGAGTACATGGCCAAGATGACCACGGAGCTGATGGCTTCCATGGAGCATCCCACCTACACCGAGGAAGAGCTGGCCTTCGCCGACAGCCTGAACAAGCAGTCCGCCCGTTATGAGGCCTCCAAGGCCGCGGGCGATCTGGAGGGCGGCCCGATCTTCCAAGGCACCAACCCCGTCCAGTACGTCACGGGCGGCGGCTCCACCGACGTCGCCGACGTCCAGGCGCTGTGCCCGACCATCATGGTCAACACCGCTACCTACAACGTCGCGGCTCCCGGCCACAGCTGGCAGATCTGTGCCTGCGCCGGCAACAGCATCGGCTATAAGGGCATGATCTTCGGCGCTGAGGTCGTCGCTTCCGCCGCCGTTTTGATGTGCGAGGATCCCAAGCATCTGGAGGAGGCCAAGAAGGAGTTCGAGGCCAAGACGAAGAACTCTCCCTACAAGTGCCCGATCCCCATGGACGTCCCCGTTCCCCAGCCCAAGCAGTAATTGATCGAAACAGCAGGGGACGTCCACACGGCGCTTCTGCGCCGCGCCGCAAGTGCGGCGTCCGATTCTGCCGGATTCATTCCGGCAGAATCCAATCAATAGGGGTCCCCGCAAAAACGGGAGGTTTTGCGGGGGAGACGTCCCCGTTCCCCAGCCCAAGCAGTAATTGATCGAAACAGCAGGGGACGTCCACACGGCGCTTCTGCGCCGCGCCGCAAGTGCGGCGTCCGATTCTGCCGGATTCATTCCGGCAGAATCCAATCAATAGGGGTCCCCGCAAAAACGGGAGGTTTTGCGGGGGAGACGTCCCCGTTCCCCAGCCCAAGCAGTAATT
>SVKN01000093.1:3064-4440 GCA_015068445.1 Oscillospiraceae bacterium
CCAATCAATAGGGGTCCCCGCAAAAACGGGAGGTTTTGCGGGGGAGACGTCCCCGTTCCCCAGCCCAAGCAGTAATTAGTTTATAATCCCTCGCGCCCTCTCCCGCACGGCGAGGGAGGGCTTTCCATGATAAACATTGTGAAAGGAGTCTATTCTTATGACAGGTTCGATTGCTGTTAAGAAGATCCGCGAAGAGAAGGATACCCTGATCGGTCTGGCCCAGAAGATGTGGGACAACCCCGAGACCGCTTACAACGAAGTCAATGCCTGCGCCTGGACTGCCGAGGTCTTGAAGCAGTACGGCTTCGAGGTCGAGACCGGCTATGCCGATCTGCCCACCTGCGTCGTGGGCAAGTGGGGCTCCGGCCATCCCGTCATCGGCTTCCTGGGCGAGCTGGACGCTCTGCCCGGCATGAGCCAGAAGATGGTCGACCATCCCGAGCCCGTGGTCGTCGGCGCGCCCGGCCAGGCCTGCGGCCACAACCTGCTGGACGTGGCGTGTCTCGGCGCCGCTCTCGGCGCGAAGGCCGAGCTGGAGGAGAGGGGCCTTTCCGGCACCATCATCTTCTACGGCTGCCCCGCTGAGGAAGTGCTGACCGGTAAGGTCTTTATGGCCAGAAACGGCGCTTTCGACGGCCTCGACTGCGCCTTTGCCTGGCACGGCGGCAGCCGCAACCAGGTGGGCATCGGCTCGTCCAACGGCCTGAACAGCGCTATTTTCCACTTCAAGGGCCGCACGGCTCACGCTGGCGGCGACCCCTACAACGGCCGCTCCGCGCTGGACGCCGCCGAGCTGATGAGCGTCGGCGCCAACTACCTGCGTGAGCACGTCACAAGCGACATCCGCATCCACTACAGCTATAAGGAAGCGGGCACCGCCCCCAACATCGTTCCCGACCGCGCCGCTGTGTGGTATTACGTCCGCGGCCAGAGCCGTCCCGCCATCGAGGACGCCTACGACCGCCTGTGCAAGGTCGCCAAGGGCGCCGCGATGATGACCGAGACTGAATGCGAGATCGAGTTCCTGGGCGGCTGCTACAACACCATGCCCAACATGTACATGGCCAAGCTGACCCACGACATCATGGAGCAGATGGAGAAGCCCACCTACACCGCCGAGGAGCTGGCGTTCGCCGAGAGCCTCAACAAGCAGTCCCCGCAGTATGAGGCTGTCAAGGCCTCCGGCGCGCTGGAGAACGGCCCGATCCACACCGAGATCGCGCCCATGGTCGCCCGCAACGGCGGCGGCTCCACCGACGTCGCCGACGTACAGGCTCTGTGCCCCTGCGTCAGCGTCAACACCGCCACCTGCAACCTGGCCGCCCCCGGCCACAGCTGGCAGATCGCCGCCTGCGCCGGCAACAGCATCGGCTACA
>SVKN01000094.1 GCA_015068445.1 Oscillospiraceae bacterium
AGTGATCTTGGCCGTGGCGCAGAACGCCCTGGTGGGCCGCATGATCAGCATCAACGGCGTCACGGCCAAGATCACTCCAACGCCGTCGGCACCCTGCGTTCCGGCGTCGAGAAGCTGATCGTCACGATCCTCGACATGCACGGCGGCTTCACCGCCACCGACCCCGAGAAGGTGCGGCTGCTGCGGACGCTGGGTGCGACGAAGGGGCAGATCCTGCGCAAGCTGGTGCTGCCCGCCAATCTGGCGGCCATGGTGGGCGCGCTGAAGGTCAATATCGGTCTCAGCTGGGTCGGCGTCATCATGGGCGAGTTCCTGGTGTCCCGGGCGGGGCTGGGGTACCTGATCGTCTACGGCTCGCAGGTGTTCAAAATGGACCTTGTGATGACCACCGTGGTGCTGCTGGCCGCGGCGGCCGGGCTGATGTACCGGCTGGTGCTGCATCTCGAATCATTCTTGAAAAAAACGATGGGAGTGACTGTATGAAACGAATCCTTTCTCTCGCCCTTCCCCTGCTGCTGGCCTTCTCGCTGTGCGCCTGCGCAGGCGCGGAGGGGCCGAACACCGTGCGGCTCAACGAGGTGGCCCACTCGGTGTTCTACGCGCCGCTGTACGCCGCGGACGCTTTGGGCTTCTTCAAGGAGGAGAACATCGCGCTGGAGCTGACGAACGGCGGCGGCGCAGACAAGGTGATGACCGCCGTGCTGTCCGGGCAGGCCGACGTGGGCTTCGCGGGGCCGGAGAGCTGCATCTACGTCCTGCTGGAGGGTCGTGCGGATCACCCGGTCGTCTTTTCCCAGCTGACGAAGCGCGACGGCTCGTTCCTCGTGGGGCGCGAGAACGTCAGCTTTGACTGGGCGCAGCTCAGGGGCAGCCACATCCTCGGCGGGCGCAAGGGCGGCATGCCGGAGATGACGCTGGAGCACGTGCTGCGCGAAAAGGGCGTCGAGCCCGGCACGGACGCCGAGGTGGACACCTCCGTCCAGTTCAATATGATGGCCGGGGCCTTCACGGGCGGCACCGGCGACTACGTCGCCCTGTTCGAGCCCACGGCCACCGAGGTGGAGCTGGCCGGGCAGGGGTATGTGCTGGCCTCCATCGGGCAGGAGAGCGGCGAGATCCCCTACACGGCCTTCTTCGCGGCCAAAAGCTACATCGAGCAGAACCCAGAGGTGATCCAGGGCTTTGCGAACGCCGTGGCCAGGGGGCTTGAATGGGTGGCCGAGACGGACGCCCGCAGGGTGGCGGAGACTATCTCCCCGCAGTTCCCCGATGCCGACGTCGACGTGCTGACGAAGGTGGTGGAGCGCTACCGCGCCATCGACGCCTGGTGCCGCACGCCCGTCATGGAGCAGCAGGCGCTGGAGCGGCTGGAGTCCGTCATGGAGGAGGCCGGCGAGCTCAGCGAGCGCGTGGATTTCGCGGCGCTGGTGGATAACAGCTTCGCCCGGAAGGCGGCGAAATAAGGGCGTGGCCCCGGCAGGACCGGGGTCACATTTTATGTCTTGATTTTTTACGAAAAAAGGATACAATAGAATAGAAATTAAAATAGCCGCAATATGGTTTGCGGAAAAGGAGTGTCTGTATGACAAGAATTGATATCGTCTCCGGATTCCTCGGAGCAGGCAAAACGACCCTGATCAAGAAGCTTCTGGCCGAAGCGTTTCAGGGCGAAAAGATCGTTCTGATCGAGAACGAATACGGTGAGATCGGCGTCGACAGCGGCTTCCTCAAGGAGACCGGCGTCCAGATCACCGAGATGAACTCCGGCTGCATCTGCTGCACCCTGGTCGGCGACTTCGACAAGGCCCTGAAGCAGGTCGTCACCGATTACGCCCCCGACCGCGTCATCATCGAGCCCTCCGGCGTCGGCAAGCTGTCCGACATCGCCAAGGCCATCGTCCACGCCAGCCAGACCGTGCCCATGGAGCTGGGCAGCGCCGTGGCCGTCGTCAACGGTCCCCGCTGCAAGGTCCTGCTGCGCAACTTCGGCGAGTTCTTCCTGGATCAGGTCGAGCACGCCGGCACCATCCTGATCAGCCGCACCCAGTCCATGACCGACGAGAAGGTCCAGGAGGCCGTCGATCTGCTGCGTCAGCACAACACCGGCGCCCCCATCATCACCACCCCCTGGGACGAGCTGCCCTCCGAGAAGATCCTCGAAGCCATGGCGGGCAATTCGCTGGCCGAGGAGCTGCTGGCCGAGCTGGCCAAGGGCGTCGACGACAGCGAGGTCGAGCATCATCACCACCATCACCATCATCACGGTGAGGAAGAGCACGAGCATGAGCATGAGGAGTGCGAGTGCGGCCATCATCACCACGACGAGGATGAGGAGTGCGAGTGCGGTCATCATCATCACCACGACGAGGACGGCGAGTGCGAGTGCCACCATCATCACCACGACGAGGACGGCGAGTGCGAGTGCCATCATCATCACGATGAGGACGAGGAAGAGTGCGAGTGCGGCTGCGGCCATCATCACGACCACGAGCATCACCATCACCACCATCACGGCGAGCATGACGCCGACGAAGTGTTCACCAGCTGGGGCCTCGAGTCTCCCAAGCGCTACACCGTCGAGAAGCTCGAGCACATCCTCGAGGAGCTGGACGACTGCAACAAGTACGGCCAGGTCCTGCGCGCCAAGGGCATCGTCCCCTCCGAGGACGGCAAGTGGCTGCACTTTGACTACACCCCCAGCGAGAGCAGCGTCCGCGAAGGCACGCCCGACTACACCGGCCGTCTCTGCGTCATCGGCGCGGAGATCAACGAGAAGGCTCTGGGCGAGCTGTTCAACGCCTAAGGCGGCCTGACTATGATCGAGATCCCCGTATATATCATCTCGGGCTTCCTCGACGCCGGCAAGACCACCTTCATCAAGCCCATGCTTGTCAGTGAGGACTTCACCGGCGGCGACAAGACGCTGTTCCTGGTGTGCGAAGAGGGCGAGGAGGAGTACGATCCCGCCCGCCTGCGCCGCTATTACAACGTGGCCGTGGAGTATATCGAGAACGAGGAAGACCTGACCACCGACAAGATGCGCGAGCTGGAGCAGAAGTACAAGCCCGATCAGGTGCTGGTGGAGTACAACGGCATGTGGTCGCTGGCCGAGTTCGAGCAGAAGATGCCGCCCAACTGGCGCATCTACCAGCTGATCACGCTGGCCGACGCCAACACCTTCGACCTGTACACAAAGAATCTAGGCGCCGTCATGATGGAAAAGCTCATGGCTGCCGACATGATCATCATCAACCGCTGCACCGACGAGCTGGCCAAGGCCGTGCGCAAGCGCAACCTGAAGATGGTCAACCGCCGCGCCCAGATCTATCTGGACTTCGTGGACGGTCACGACGAGGAATACGACGACGGCTCCACCCCGCCCTTCGACCTGTCGGGCGACATGCTGGAGCTGAACGACGAGGACTTCGGCGTCTTCTACGTGGACGCCATGGACCATCCCGAGCGGTACGACGGCAAAAAGGTCCGCTTCAAGGGAATGGTGGCCAAGGACCCGCGGTTCCCCAAGGGCAGCTTCGTGGCCGGGCGCTTCGCCATGGTCTGCTGTGCTGAGGACACCACGTTCCTGGGGCTGATCGTCATAGCCCCTCAGTACGCCAAAAAGCTCAACGTCCGCGACTGGGTCTGGGTCACCGCCGAGATCAAAAAGGAGCTCGTGCCCCTCTACGACAACAGCGACGGTCCCATGCTCTACGCCACCCACGTGGAGTATGCCGATCCCCCGGCCGAAGAGCTGGTCTATTTCTAAAAACGGCCCGGGCGCAGTGCGCCGAGCCCTGCAAGAGATTTGTTATGATAACGGAAAAGCCGCCCGAAAGGGCGGCTTTTTTGCGTTTCGACAAGCGTTGCAAAGGTTAAGCGGACTTCTTTTCTCGTTTCATCAGCAGCACGATGGCCGCGGTCGAAATGACGATCAGGATCGTACAGGCGATGAACAGATAATTGTAATTGCCCATGCGCGTGATCATGGGTCCGGCGGAGAACGAATAAAGCGCCCCCGTCACCGAGTTGATGCTGCTGTGCAGCGGCGAATACTTTTTATACCCCTCCACGCCGTAGGAGCTCATGCATAGCCTTGAAAAGCCGATGGCGCCGGCGGAGAAGCACATGGAATAGAGGAAGGCGGAGGCATAAAGCGCAAGCTGCGTCCCGTTCAGGAATGCAAAGCCGCAGAAGGTCAGCACCGTAACCCAAAGGGTAAAAATGATGGGCTTGTGCGGTCCGGCCTTATCGCAGGCGACGCCAAAGAGCACCTTCCACATGATGTTTCCGATATTGCTCAGCGTGCTCATCGTCGCCCCGACGGAAATATCATAGCCCAGGTCCGTGGCAATGGTCCCCATGTACTGGCTGAACATGTACGTGCAGCTCGACGCCAGAGTCCCGAACATCACGAGGGCGAACAGCTTTTTGTCCT
>SVKN01000095.1 GCA_015068445.1 Oscillospiraceae bacterium
CTACACCGCACCCATGGCCCTGTGCCTGGCTGGTTACATCCAGTCCGTGGCGCCCAAGAGCGTCAACATGGTGCGTTTCATGCTGCTGGTGAGCTCCTGCCTGTATCTGGTTGTGCTGACCCGGCTGCCCAAGCTGCTGAAGCTGAAGTTCTACCCCAGCTTCGCGGCCTTCACCTTCCCGTTCGTCATCACGGCCATCGCCGCTCTGCAGTCCATGGCCTGTCTGAAGAAGCTGGAAGCCCCCCTGCCCTGGCTCAAGTACGTCGTCATCGTGGAGACGATCATCGCCGCCGTGCTGTGCGTCTACACCCTGATCGGCTACTGCAAGGCCATCAGCAAGGCGAAGAACGCGTAATACCAAAAGGCCGCCCCGAGGGGCGGCCTTTTCAGTTGACAATAGACAGGTGGACAGTTGACAATTGCGGTGCCTGCGGCGCATTGGATACCGCCGCTGCCGCGGCGTGAGGATACTGGGTGCGACGCCCTTCCCTGGCGCCCTCAACGGGGGAGCTGCCGACGCAGGCGGCTGAAGGGGGCGCGCGTTAGCGCGTAACCATTGCCCTTGACCGGTATGCGCACATCACGGCAGTGTTAAGGGCAAGATCCTTCGACTCCGCTTGCGCGACCCTCGGGATGACAACGGGATGGGAACGCTCGCGTCGTAGGGGCCGATGACACATCGGTCCTTGATCACGCCCGCATTTTGTGGCCGCCATGACCGCTCCGCACACATCACGGTCCCGTCAGCTTAGCCTCCCTCTGCGTCTGAACACGCGTGTCTCAGCCTGCGGCTGAGCCTTTCGCGCGGAATAGGGAGGGGTACTCACCCCGCAAAAGAAGACCTTTTTGCGGGGACCCCGAGACCGCGTCAGCGGTGGAAGGAGTTGCCCCGGGCTTAAAGCCGACCCAAAACGCGATCACCCCCATCATACACCCCTTCATTCTTCAGTTTTCAGTATTCATTAAAAAAGCGTCCCCTCACAGGGACGCTTTTTTAAGGTTTCGCTCATTCTTCCCACTGAAAAGCGGTGGCCACGACTCTCGTCACCTCGCGGGTGACGGTGAGCATGCCGCCGGAGCAGCGGGCGCTTCTGACCTTGCCGTCCTGGGTCACGCGACACCAGCCGTCCACAGCCAGCGTGGTGACGTAGGGGATGTGGCCCGACAGGATGGACACGCCGCCCTCGGTGCTTTTGACCGAGACCTCGGTGCACATGCCGTCGTAATACAGCCCCTCGGGCGTGACGATCTGCAGCTTGAACTCCTTGGCCATTACTGATTGCCACCCGCCTTGGCGACGACCTCGTCGATGGTGCCGGCGAACAGGAACGCCGACTCGGGGATGTCGTCATGCAGGCCCTCAAGGATCTCCTTGAAGCCGCGGATGGTCTCCTTGACGGGGACGTACTTGCCCTCGTAGCCCGTGAACTGCTCGGCCACGGAGAAGGGCTGGCTGAGGAAGCGCTGGATCTTTCTGGCGCGGTTGACGGTCAGCTTGTCCTCGTCGCTCAGCTCGTCCATGCCCATGATGGCGATGATGTCCTGCAGCTCCTTATAGCGCTGCAGCACGCGCTGGACCTCGCGGGCCACGTCGTAATGCTCCTGCCCCAGCACATCGGGGGTCAGGATGCGGCTGGTGGAGGCCAGGGGGTCCACGGCGGGATAGATGCCCAGGGACGCGATGCCGCGGTCGAGGACCGTGGTGGCGTCCAGATGGGCGAAGGTGGTGGCGGGGGCCGGGTCGGTCAGGTCGTCGGCGGGGACGTAGACGGCCTGGACGGAGGTGATGGAGCCGCGCTTGGTGGAGGTGATGCGCTCCTGCAGCGCGCCCATTTCGGTGGCCAGCGTGGGCTGGTAGCCGACGGCGGAGGGCATGCGGCCCAGCAGCGCCGACACCTCGGAGCCCGCCTGGGTGAAGCGGAAGATGTTGTCGATGAACAAAAGCACGTCCTGACCCTCGCGGTCGCGGAAATACTCGGCCATAGTCAGGCCCGACAGACCCACGCGCATACGGGCTCCGGGAGGCTCGTTCATCTGGCCGTAGACCAGGGCGGTCTTGTTCAGAACGCCGGATTCCTTCATTTCGTTGTACAGGTCGTTGCCCTCGCGGGTGCGCTCGCCGACGCCCGTGAAGACGGAGATGCCGCCGTGCTGCTTGGCGACGTTGTTGATCAGCTCCATGATCAGAACGGTCTTGCCGACGCCTGCGCCGCCGAACAGACCGATCTTGCCGCCCTTGGCGTAGGGGCAGATCAGGTCGACGACCTTGATGCCAGTCTCGAGGATCTCGGTGGTCGACTCCTGCTCCTCATAGCTGGGGGCGGGACGGTGGATGGGCCAGCGCTCCTCGGTCTCGGGGGCGGGCATGTTGTCGATGGGCTCGCCCAGAAGGTTGAAGATGCGCCCCAGGGTCTGGGGGCCCACGGGCACGGCGATGGACGTGCCGGTGTCAACGGCCTCCGCGCCGCGGACGAGGCCGTCGGTGGAGCTCATGGCGATGCAGCGGACGAGGTTGTCGCCGATGTGCTGGGCGACCTCGACCACCAGCTTCTTGCCGTTGAGCATGATCTCTATGGCGTTCAGCAGCGCGGGCAGCTGACCGTCCTCAAAACGGATGTCGAGCACGGGCCCGATGATCTGGACCACTCTGCCGACGTGTTTCTCCTGCATATGGCTTTTCCTCCCTTTTACTCGGAGTATCTGTTATTGCGCCTCGGCGCCGGCGACGATCTCGGTCAGCTCCTGGGTGATGGCGCCCTGACGCGCGCGGTTGTACTTGAGGCTCAGGTCCTCGATCATCTCGCCGGCGTTCTTGCTGGCGGAATCCATGGCGTTGCGGCGGGCGGCCAGCTCGCTGGCCAGGCTCTCGCAGATGCCGCCGTAGACCATGCCGGCCATGAAGTCGGGGATGATCTTGTTGAAGATCGCCGGGGGCGCGGGCTCATAGAGGGTCAGCGCGCGCGTCTTCGGCTTCTCCTGCACGGGCGGGTGCGGCAGCGGCAGCACCGTCGTCAGGATCGGCGACTGAGACAGCATGGAGGCGAAATTGGTGTAGACCATCTTCACCTGGTCGAAATCGCCGCGGAGGTAGCCCTCGCACAGCAGCCGGGCGGCCTTGCCGGACAGCTCGCCGTTCATCTGCTCTGCCAGCGTGAAGTCGCGGGAGACGATCTCGGCGTTCCGCTTCTGGAAAAACTCCACGGCCTTCTTGCCGATGGGCAGGAAGCAGGATGTCGAGAGGTCCGGGCAGTCGGACTGGACCAGCTTGAAGACGTTGTTGTTGTAGCCGCCGGCCAGACCGCGGTCGCCGGCGACGACGATATAGCATGTTTTTCTGGTCTCCCGCTCCCTGATATACGGAGACTCCACGTCTCCGCCCAGGGCGGCGGCGATGTCGCACAGGGAGTCGTACAGCAGATTGAAGTAGGGCCGGCTGTTCTCCGCCCGCTCCTTGGCCTTGCGCAGCTTGGAGGAGGCGACCAGCTCCATGGCCTTTGTGATCTGCATGGTGCTCTGCACACTGCGGATGCGCAGCTTGATGTCCTTCATGGACGCTCCTGCCATACTACCTCACCGCCTTATTTGTTCTGCGCGAGAAAGACGGACGTGAACTCGCCCAGCGCCTTGTCCAGCGCCTCGCTCGTCTCCTTGCTCAGGTCCTTCGTGTCGCGGATGCTCTCCAGCACGGCGGCGCCCTGGTTGCGCATGTAGTCGTAGAGCTCCAGCTCGTACTGCTTGATCTTCTCCACGGGGACGTCCTTCATATAGTTGTGGGTGACGGCGTAGATGGCGCACACCTGCAGCTCGACGTCGATGGGGGAGTTGCGGTCCTGCTTGAGGACCTCCACGATGCGCTCGCCTTGGGCCAGACGCTCCTTGGTGTCGGCGTCCAGGTCGGAGCCGAACTGGGCGAAGGACTGCAGCTCGCGGTACTGGGAGTACAGCAGCTTCAGGGAGCCGGCGACCTTCTTCATGGCCTTGATCTGGGCTGAGCCGCCGACGCGGGAGACGGAGATGCCGGGGTTGACGGCGGGCATGACGCCCGAGTGGAACAGCTCGCTCTCCAGGAAGATCTGGCCGTCGGTGATGGAGATGACGTTGGTGGGGATGTAGGCCGACACGTCGCCGGCCTGGGTCTCGATGATGGGCAGGGCCGTGATGGAGCCGCCGCCGTACTCGGGGGCCAGGCGCGCCGCGCGCTCCAGCAGCCTGGAGTGCAGATAGAAGACGTCGCCGGGGAAGGCCTCGCGTCCGGGGGGACGGCGGATCAGCAGCGACAGGGCGCGGTAGGCCACGGCGTGCTTGCTGAGATCGTCGTAGATGATCAGCACGTCCCGGCCTTTGTACATGAAGTATTCGC
>SVKN01000096.1 GCA_015068445.1 Oscillospiraceae bacterium
GGACCCCGAGACCGCGCCAGCGGTGGAAGGAGTTGCCCCGGGCTTTGAGCCGCTCCGGAAACATGTGCATCCCGCTGCAACTCCCTCAGTCACGGCCCTGCGGGCCGTGCCAGCTCCCTCGGAGAGGGAGCCAAGGAATGGCCCGCGCAGATCACAGCCCCGTCAGCGCGGCCCCCGGGACGACAGTGTTGGGGACCGAACCGTCCCGCCCTTGCGGTTTTCAAACCGTAAGCGGTGGCTAACCTATATTTTTCCTTTAATTTATAGGTTTTTTGAAACCTTTTGTAACCAAAAACAGTTTACATTGCGGTTCTCATCTGCTAAAATATATACGATTAAGGACTTCTATTTATTAAGTGTCTTAATAAATTTTATAAGGAGGAGAAATTCCACTCATGGCAAGACAAATGCAAACAATGGATGGTAATACGGCTGCGGCGCACGTATCCTATGCGTTCACCGACGTAGCCGCCATTTACCCCATCACGCCCTCTTCGCCCATGGCTGACCTGGTGGACCAGTGGTCCGCCAACGGACTGAAGAACATCTTCGGTCAGCAAGTCAAGGTCGTCGAGATGCAGTCCGAGGGCGGCGCTGCGGGCGCTGTTCACGGTTCTCTGGCTGCCGGTGCGCTGACCACCACGTACACCGCTTCCCAGGGCCTGCTGCTCATGATCCCCAACATGTACAAGATCGCCGGCGAGCTGCTGCCCGCCGTCATCCACTGCTCGGCCCGCGCGCTGGCCTCCCACGCTCTGTCGATCTTCGGCGATCATCAGGACGTCATGGCCTGCCGTCAGACCGGCTTCGCGATGCTGGCCTCCACCAACCCGCAGGAAGCCATGGACCTGGGCGCCGTCGCTCACCTGGCCGCCATCAAGGGCCGCGTTCCCTTCCTGCATTTCTTCGATGGTTTCCGCACCTCTCACGAGATCCAGAAGATCGAAAAGTGGGACTACGAGGATCTGAAGGAAATGGTCGATATGGACGCTGTCAAGCGCTTCCGCGACCACGCTTTGAGCCCTGAGCATCCCGTCCAGCGCGGCACCGCTCAGAACCCCGACATCTTCTTCCAGGCCAAGGAAGCCTCCAACTCCTTCTACAACGCGCTGCCCGCCGTCGTCGAGGAGTATATGGACAAGGTCAACGCCAAGATCGGCACCAACTATGGCCTGTTCAACTACTACGGCGCCGAGGACGCCACCGACGTCATCGTCGCCATGGGCTCCGTCTGCGACACCGCTGAGGAAGTCATCGACTACAAGCTGGCTCACGGCGAGAAGGTCGGCCTGCTGAAGGTCCGTCTGTTCCGCCCGTTCGTCGCCGAGAAGTTCGCCGCCGCGCTGCCCAAGACGGTCAAGCGCATCGCGGTTCTCGACAGGACGAAGGAGCCCGGCTCCCAGGGCGAGCCTCTGTTCCTGGACGTCGTCACCGCGCTGAGCACCCAGGGCGTTCACGTCGACCTGGTCTGCGGCGGCCGTTACGGTCTGGGCAGCAAGGACACGCCTCCCTCCAACATCTTCGCGGTTTACGACAACCTGCGCGCCGAGAATCCCAAGAAGCAGTTCACCATCGGCATCAACGACGACGTCACCCATATGTCCCTCGAGCTCAAGGATTGCCCCGACACCGCCCCCGAAGGCACCGTGGCATGTAAGTTCTGGGGTCTGGGCGGCGACGGTACGGTCGGCGCCAACAAGAACTCCATCAAGATCATCGGCGACCACACCGACAAGTATGCTCAGGCCTACTTCGCCTATGACTCGAAGAAGACCGGCGGCATCACCGTTTCCCACCTGCGCTTCGGCGACAAGCCCATCAAGAGCCCGTACTACATCACCAAGGCCAACTTCGTGGCCTGCCACAACCCCTCTTATGTCGGCAAGTACGACATCGTCCAGGATGTCAAGCCCGGCGGCACGTTCCTGCTGAACTGCCAGTGGACGCCTGAGGAGCTGGAGCAGCACCTGCCCAACAAGATGAAGGCCTATATCGCCAGGAACAACATCGAGTTCTACATCGTCAATGCCATCGACAAGGCCCGCGAGATCGGCATGGGCAAGCGCACCAACACCATCCTGCAGTCCGCGTTCTTCAAGCTGGCCAACATCATCCCCATCGATGAGGCTGTCGATTACATGAAGGCCGCCGCCAAGAAGTCCTACGGCAAGAAGGGCGACGACATCGTCAACATGAACTACAAGGCCATCGACGCCGGCGTCGACGCTCTGGTCAAGATCGACGTGCCCGCTGCCTGGGCCGATCTGGAAGACGACACCAAGGCCCCCGAGGTCAAGGGCAACCGTCCCGAGCTGGTCAAGTTCGTCAAGGATATCCTCATCCCCGTTTCCGCGCAGCACGGCGACGATCTGCCTGTTTCCGCTTTCACCGGCGGCCGCGAAGACGGCACCTTCCCCTCCGGCGGCGCTGCTTACGAGAAGCGCGGCGTGGCCGTGGATGTTCCCACCTGGAACCCCGACAACTGCATCCAGTGCAACCAGTGCGCCATCGTCTGCCCGCACGCTGCGATCCGTCCTTACGCTCTGAACGCCGAAGAGGTCGCCAATGCGCCTGAGGCTCTGAAGAGCAAGAAGATGGTCGGCAAGGGCTGCGAGGAGTATCAGTTCGCCATGACCGTCTCCCCGCTGGACTGCATGGGCTGCTCGCTGTGCGCCAATGTCTGCCCCGCTCCCAAGAAGGCCCTGACCATGGTGGCTCAGGAGAGCCAGCTGGATCAGCAGCCTGTTTACGATTACTGCTTCGAGAACGTCACCAAGAAGGAACTGCCCTTCAAGGCCGACACCGTCAAGGGCAGCCAGTTCAACCAGCCCCTGCTGGAGTACTCCGGCGCCTGCGCCGGCTGCGTCGAGACCATTTATGCCCGCCTGATCACCCAGCTGTTCGGCGACAGGATGTATGTGGCCAACGCCACCGGCTGCTCCTCCATCTGGGGCGGCTCCGCGCCTGCCATGCCTTACACGGTCAACAAGGAAGGCAAGGGTCCCGCCTGGGCCAACTCCCTGTTCGAGGACAACGCTGAGTACGGTCTCGGCATGGCTGTCGCCGTCAAGCAGATGCGCAACCGCCTGAAGAGCCAGCTGACCGAGCTGGCCGAGAAGACCGACAACGCCGACACCAAGGCTGCCGCTCAGTGCTGGATCGACAACATGATGGACGTCGAGAAGTGCAAGGCTGCCACCGCCGCTCTGCTGCCTCTGCTGGAGAAGGGCGCTGCCGACGGCTGCGGTCTGTGCAAGACCATCCTGGAGAACAAGGACTTCCTGAACAAGAAGACCGTCTGGATCTTCGGCGGCGACGGTTGGGCTTATGATATCGGTTACGGCGGTCTGGACCACGTCCTGGCCTCCGGCGAGGACGTCAACGTCTTCGTCTTCGATACCGAGGTCTATTCCAACACCGGCGGCCAGGCTTCCAAGTCGTCGAACATCGGCCAGGTGGCCCAGTTCGCCGCTTCCGGCAAGAGCATCGCCAAGAAGGATCTGACCGGCATCGCCATGACCTACGGTTACGTCTACGTGGCTCAGGTCGGTATCGGCGCCAACCAGCAGCAGACCGTTAAGGCTCTGGTCGAGGCCGAGAGCTATAACGGCCCGTCTCTGGTCGTCGGCTACGCTCCCTGCGAGATGCACGGCGTCAAGGGCGGCATGAGCAATTCTCAGGCCGAGATCAAGAAGGCCGTCGAGGCCGGTTACTGGCATCTGTTCCGCTATGATCCCAGAGTCCAGGATCAGGGCAAGAACGGCTTCGTCCTCGACAGCAAGGCTCCCACGGGCTCCTATCAGGAGTTCCTGAACAACGAGGTCCGTTACACCGCTCTGACCCGCACCTTCCCCGAAAGGGCCAAGGTCCTGTTCGAGCTGGCTGAGGAGACCGCCAAGAAGAAGTACGAGCGCCTGGCCAAGAAGGCCCAGCAGGACTAATTCTTCTGCAGCTTCGATAACGTGATATTCGCCCGCCGCCGGGTTCCCGGCGGCGGGCGATTCTTTTTTGAGTTGACAGTTGACAGTGAAGGTGTCGGCTTCGCCGACGATTCGATACCGCCGCTGCGCGGCGTGAGGACATGGCCACGGATGCTGGCCTTCGTAGGGGCCGATGCCCACATCGGCCCATGATCACGCCCGCGTTACGTGGTCTTTGTAGCGGCGACCTGCGGTCGCCATGACTGGTCCGCGCGCCACATCATGGCCCCGGACGGTGGTCTTCGTAGGGAACGGTGCCCACACCGTTCCGCACCGGTTCGCGCACATCATGGAACCGGGCATGTGCATCCCGCTGCAACTCCCTCAGTCAAACGGCCCTGCCGTTTGCCAGCTCC
>SVKN01000097.1 GCA_015068445.1 Oscillospiraceae bacterium
CACCGGCGGCGGCCAGGAGAAGAAGCGCCGCTCCGGCACCGAGAACATCCCCGGCATCGTCGGTCTGGGCGAGGCCGCCCGCCTCAAGCTGCTGGAGCATGACGAGGAGGTCGCCCGCCTGCGTCATCTGTCCCGGAAGCTGATCGACGGCGTGCTGCAGATCCCCGCCACCCGCCTGACGGGCCATCCCACCCAGCGCCTGCCCGGCACCTGCAGCTTCACCATCGACGCCCTGGAGGGCGAAAGCCTCGTGCTGCTGCTGGACAACTACGGCATCTGCGGCTCCACCGGCTCCGCCTGCTCCACCGGCTCTCTGGAGCCGTCCCATGTGCTCACCGGCATCGGCCTGCCCGCCGAGGTCGCCCACGGCTCCCTGCGCCTGTCCCTGGGCCGGTTCAACGACGAGGCCGATGTGGATTACATCCTCGCCTGCCTGCCCAAGGTCGTCGACCGCCTGCGCTCCATGTCCCCCGTCTGGAAGGGTTAATTTTAAGGAGGAAATTGAAAAATGCTGTATTCCGATAAAGTTATGGACCACTTCTCCAATCCCCGCAACGTCGGCGAGCTGGAGAATTACAACGCCTGCGGCGAGGTGGGCAACCTGACCTGCGGCGACATCATGCGCATGTATATGCTCATCGAGGACGATATCATCAAGGACGTCTCCTTCAAGACCTTCGGCTGCGGCGCCGCCGTCGCCACCTCCTCCATGGCCACCGAGCTGGTCAAGGGCAAGAGCGTCAAGGAGGCGCTGGAACTGACCAATAAAGCGGTCATGGAAGCGCTGGACGGCCTGCCCCCCATCAAGGTCCACTGCTCCATGCTGGCCGAGGAGGCCGTCAAGGCCACGCTGGCGGATTACTACCGCCGTCAGGGCATCGACCCCACCCCCATCGTGGGCAACATCGAGAGCGCCAACGTCGTCACCCACGACGTGCCCAAGGAGAACGAGTAGCTTTTGCATCAAAAAAGGCCGCGAAATACCGGTTTCGCGGTCTTTTTACCTGTTTTGAGAGAGAAGAGTGAGCGATTTGAAGAGGATACTCGCGCCGGTGCTGATCGCGCTGATCGCGCTGGCGCTGGCCGCCTGCGGTGCGGAACAAACGCAGACGAGCGCGAAAAACTACACGGCGCAGGAGATCTATGACGCCGTGGCGGAGGCCTACGGCGAGGACTTCCTGCCGGACGGCCCGATGAATGAAGCCGAGTACACAGAGACCTATTCCCTGGACATGAACGACATCGAGGACCATGCCGACGGCATCGCCATGGTCTCCTTCGAGCCCGACCGTCTGGTGGTCCTGAAGTGCAAGGCGGGCAAGGGCGAGCAGGTGCAGAAGACCATGGAGCAGGCCCGGGAGACGCTGGTGGAGAACGGCATGTGGTACCCCGCCAACCTGGCCAAGGTCAACGCCTCCCGCGTCCTGCGCCAGGGCGACTACGTGGCGTTCATGATGCTCGGCGCCACCAACCCCGACCCGGACGCCTCCGAGGAGGACGCCAAAAAGTTCGCCGAGGAGCAGATCAAAATCGGCGTGGACGCGTTCAATGAGCTGTTCAAGTAAGGGATAATCGAATACGTTAAGTAATAATTGAATGAGATATAACAAAGCGCGGTCAACCGACCGCGCTTTTTGCTGTGGTTTTCGGGGTTGGCATATCGCGTGAAGGGGCGGCCATCGCCGCCCGATCGGCGGCGGTATTGGCAGGGTACAGGAGCGCCCGCATGGAACGGCGACCGTGCTTGGCTCCCTCCGTGAGGGAGCAGTCAGTCGGCAGAGCCGACTGACTGAGGGAGTTGCGGCGGGATGCACATGCTTCCGGGGCGGCTCAAAGCCCGGGGCAACTCCTTCCGTCACGCTCCGCGTGCCACCTCCCTATTCCGCGCGAAAGGCTCAGCCGCAGGCTGAGACACGCGTGTTCAGACAAAGAGGGAGGCGACGGCTGACGGTTCCGTGATGTGCGCGTACCGGTCATGGCGACCGCAGGTCGCCCCTGCGACGCGATCCGTTCCCTCCCGTTGTCATCCTGAGGGTCGCGCAGCGGAGTCGAAGGATCTGTGTCCTCCTGCCGCCTAATATTTCAGCTCCACGTTCTTCACGTCGGTGACGAACATGTGGCCGGGGGCGTGGGTGATGACGAAGGGCGGCTTGACGCGCATGACGGCGTTCTGGGGCGTGACGCCGCAGGGCCAGAAGACCGGCACCTCGCCGGGGTTGATGGTCACGGCCTCGCCGTAATCGGGCTTGCTGATGTCCCGGATGCCGATCTGCGCGGGGTCGCCGATGTGGATGGGCGCGCCGTGGACCCGGGGCATGGCCGCGGTCACGTTGACCGCCCGCACCACCAGATCATAGGGGATCGGCCGCATGGATACGACCATGTTGCCCGAAAACACGCCCGCGGGCGCGCAGGGGATGTTGGTGTCGTACATGGGCACGTTGCGGTGCTCCTCGATGTTGCGCACGGGCACGCCGGCCTCCATCAGTTCCGCCTCAAAGGAGAAGCTGCAGCCGATGAGGAAGGACACCAGATCGTCCCGCCACAGGTGGGAGACGTCAGTGGGCTCGTCCACCAGCACGCCGTTTTCGTATACGCGGTAGCGCGGCAGGTCGGTGGCCACGTCTGCGCCGTCGGCCATGGTGCGGAACAGCCGCTGGCCGGGGTCGGTGACCTCCAGCACGGGACAGGGCCGCGGGTTGCGCATGGTATACAGCAGGAAATCAAAGGCAAGGTCCTTGGGCAGGATGACGAGGTTAGCCTGGGCGTACCCCGCGCACATGCCCGACGTCTGCCCCGTGATCTCGCCCGCGCGGATCAGCGCGCGCAGCTCCCGGGGAGAAATGGTGGTGTAATCCATAGGTGTGCTCCCTTCGGTTTGTTTGAGACCATTATAGCACGAGCCGGGGTGATTTGAAAATGGATAATTGAAAATGGCGGGGGATGGAACGGTGACTTTCCTTGGCTCCCTCCGTGAGGGAGCTGTCAGTCGGCAGGCGCCGACTGACTGAGGGAGTTGCGGCGGGATGCACATGGCTTCGGGGCGGCTCAAAGCCCGGGGCAACTCCTTATCTAAACTGTTGTTTAGAACACGCCCTCGGCCAGCATGGCCTCGCGCGGCTGCACCCCGCAAAACGAAGACCGTTTTGCGGGGACCCCGGATCTGATACGCCGCTTCGCGGCGGGTCGCCTCGGCCATGCATACAAAAAAGCTGCCGTCCTTGCGGACGGCAGCTTATCACCTGATGTTTTGAGGTATCTATCTAAACTGTTGTTTAGAACACGCCCTCGGCCAGCATGGCCTCGGCGACCTTCTTGAAGCCGGCGATGTTGGCGCCAGCGACCAGGTTGTAACCCATGCCGGCTTCCTCAGCGGCATCGGCGGACATCTTGACGATGTTCTTCATGATGTTCTCGAGCTTCTGGTTGACTTCCTCAGGCTCCCAGCTGTAACGCATGGAGTTCTGAGCCATTTCCAGAGCGGAGGTGGCGACGCCGCCGGCGTTGACCGCCTTGGAGGGAGCGACGCACTTGCAGTGCTGCTGCAGGTACTCCAGAGCCTCGTTGGTGGTGGGCATGTTGGCGACTTCGATGTAGTAAGGAACGCCGTTGGCAACGATCTGCTCAGCTTCCTTCATGCCGATCTCGTTCTGATAAGCGCAGGGCATGCAGATATCGACCTTGGTGCCCCAAACCTTCTGCTTCGGGAAGAACTCGACGCCGAACTTGTCAGCGTAGTCCTGAGCACGGTCACGGCCGGAAGCGCGCATCTCAAGCAGATAGCCGATCTTCTCGGGGGTGACGATGCCGTCGGGATCGTAGCAGTAGCCGTCAGGACCGGAGATGGTGACGACCTTGCCGCCCAGAGCAG
>SVKN01000098.1 GCA_015068445.1 Oscillospiraceae bacterium
GATCTACACCGACGTCGGCGGCGGGGGTCGATGGTGTAGACGCCGTCGACGTCGGTGTAGATCTCGCAGTCCCAGCCCAGCTTGGCGGCCACGGCCACGGCCGTGGTGTCGGAGCCGCCGCGGCCCAGGGTGGTGATGTCGCCCTCGGAGGTGATGCCCTGGAAGCCTGTGATCACGGGCACGACGCCCGCGGCAACGGCCTGCTCGATGCGGTGGCTGTTGATCTCGCGGATGGTGGCGTGAGAGTAGACCGTGTCGGTGATGAAGCCGCTCTGGAAGCCGGTCAGCGACACGGCGGGGACGCCCCGGGCCTGCAGTGCCATGGCCAGCAGCGTGCAGGTGGTCTGCTCGCCCGTGGACAACAGGGAGTCGAGCTCGCGCTTGCTGGGCTCGCCGCCGACGGCTTTGGCCATCTCGATGAGCCGGTCGGTCGTCTTGCCCATGGCGCTGCAGACAACGGCGATGTTGTTGCCGGCCTTCTTCACCTCGGCCACGCGGTCGGCCACAGCCTGGATCTTCTCGATGGTGGCGACGCTGGTGCCGCCGTATTTATGGACAACGTTCATGGTTCAGTCCCCCAAACGATGGTCAAAAGCGGATTCTTTCTGCTTATAATATAGCAGAGAGACGAACGAATTGCAACATCGCACGGTTATATCCGCGGTTTCCAGGGCTGAACTGAGCATTATTTGCCATGTCTGAGGCAACTTTTGCCTGTTGCGGAGGGCCGTCATGTGATATACTGTTGTCAAACGAGAGGAGGAGCTGCCATGGATGACCGATCCCTTGACCGCCTGACCCGCTTCCGCCGGGACCTGCACCGCATCCCGGAGCTGGACCGCGACCTGCCGAAGACGGTCAAATACGTGAAAAACGCGCTGTCTGATCTGCGCTGCACCGTCTTTTCCCCCGCCCACAGCGCTGTGTGCGCCTATTTCGACTGCGGGAAGGAGGACACGGTGGCCTTCCGCTCGGATATGGACGCTCTGCCCGTGACCGAGACGTCGGACTGCGATTTCGCCTCGGCGCACCCCGGCTGCATGCACGCCTGCGGCCACGACGGCCACATGGCGCTGGTGCTGGAGCTGGCCCACTCGGTGGACCGTCTGGCGCCGGACCTGCCCCACAACGTCCTGCTGATCTTCCAGCCCGCCGAGGAGACGACGGGCGGGGCGCGGTACATCTGCGAATCGGGCATCTTTGAGCGGTACCGCGTCAGCCATATCTTCGGCACGCACCTGTGGCCCGCGCTGCCCGCCGGGGAGGTTGTCACGCGCTCCGGTCCCATGCTGGCGAAGAGCAGCGAGGTCAACGTGACCGTGACGGGCAAAAGCGCCCACATCGCCCGGGCCTGGGAGGGCCGCGACGCGCTGCTGGCCGGGATGGACTTTTTGAAAAAGGCTTACGACATGGTGGAGCGCGAGGTGCCTCCCGAAGAGCCGCGGCTGCTGCGCTTCGGCCGCTTCGTCAGCGGCACGGCACGCAACGCCCTCAGCGCCGAAACGCGGATGATGGGCAGCCTGCGCTCCTTCACCCCGGAGACCTTCGATTTCATGAAGCGCCGCCTGCTGGAGATCGCCTCGAACGTCGAGGAGGAAACGGGCTGCAGCGTGACGATCGATATCAACGAGGGCTACCCGCCCGTGATCAACGATCCGACGCTCTATGACCGCGTGAAAGCGTTCCTCGGCGGCGACATGCCGGGGGTCACGGAGCCCTTCATGATCGCCGAGGACTTCTCCTTCTATGGCCTGCGCGTCCCTTCCCTGTTCTTCCTGCTGGGAACGGGCACCGAGGAGCCGCTTCACTCCGACAAGTTCCACTTCGACGAATCGGTCCTGCTGTCGGGATTGCGGCTGTATGAACGGCTGCTGTATCTATAATGAAAACCCGGCTGAGCATGACGCTCAGCCGGGTCTTTTTTACAGGCTTTTGATGAACCGCTCCAGGCGGTCCATGCCCTCCTTCAGCTGCTCGTCGGAATAGCTGTAGGAGATGCGGATGCAGTTGTCCGCGCCGAAGCTGACGCCCGGCGTCACGGCCAGCTTGCCCTCGTGGGCCAGGCGCGTGCAGAAGGTCATGGAGTCCATGCCGAACTGCGAGATGTCCGGGAAGATGTAAAACGCGCCCTCTGGCTTGTTGCAGGGCAGGCCCATCTGCACGATGCGGTCGTAGACGTAATCCCGCCGCCTGCGGTAGATGTCCACCATATAGCCCGGGTCGCTGTGAAGCGCTTCGATGCAGGCGTTCTGGACGAAGGACGCGGCGGACACCACGGCGTACTGATGGATGACCTCGATCCGCTCCTTGATCGGCTTGTCGGCCATCAGGTATCCCACGCGCCAGCCCGTCATGGCGTAGGGCTTGGCGAAGCTCTGCACCACCAGCATCCGATCGCGGAACTGGCGGTAGGAGGAGAAGCTCTTATAGCTGTCGGTGTACACCAGCTGGGCGTAGACGTCGTCGCAGATGACGAAGATATCCTTGTCCTTCAGCACGTCGGCGATCATGTCAAGGGTCTCATTCGTGTAGATGCAACCCGTGGGGTTGTTGGGCGACGTCAGCAGGATCGCCTTCGTCTTGTCGGTGATGGCGGCCTCCAGCCGCTCCCGGGTGGGCTGGAAGGCGGTGTCGCCGGTCTCCAGCGGCACGTACACGCCGCGGCAGAGGTTGATCACCTGTTCGTACAGCACATAGGCGGGCACGGGTACAATGACCTCGTCTCCGGGGTCGAGGATGCCGAACAGCGCGGTGAACAGCGCCTCAGTGGCGCCGATGGTGACGATGATCTCGTCCTCCCTGTAGTCGAGGCCGCGGGCGTTCTCAAACGCGGCGATGGCCTTGCGCAGGGCGGGCGAGCCGTTGTTCTCGGGGTAATGGGTCAGGTTCGCGTCGAGGTCGGCCTTGGCGCGGGCCTTGATCTCGTCCGGCGTATTGAAATCCGGCTCGCCCAGCGTCAGGAACATGCAGCCCTCCACCTGTCTGGCCATGGCCGTAAAGGTGCGGATGCCGCTCTTTTTGACGTTGTTCAGCGCGGAATTGAGGCGTTCGATCATACTGGTCCCTCCCGGGTCGTTTTTTCTTATTGTACCATGGCAAAGCAGCACGGTCAATCGGTGATGCCGGTCAGCGGGATCTGACGCAGGTCGAAGCTGCCGTCCGGGTGGAGCGTGATCAGCTCCGCGCCGCGCTGGGCCGTGTCCTTTTCGATGCCCGGCATGGCCAGATAGTCGATGGACATGCCGTAGGTCAGGCGGATGCCCCGGTATTCCAGCGACATATTGTTGTAGTGGTCGTGGCCGCAGAAGACGGCCTTCGTGCTGCCCAGCTCCACCATGCGGTCGAAGAGGCTGCTGGGATAGTCGGAACAGCAGACCTTGTCGATCATCTTCTCGCCGTTTTCCCCGAAGAAATACGTCACCTCATCGCTTCCCTGCTCGTAAAGCTCGTAGGCCGTGCGGTACTGCTGCAGCGGGATGTGGAAAAAGGCCATGGAGCTCACCGTCCGGCCCTCCTCCGCGTTCAGCCGCTCCACCTCCCGGGCGTACCAGTCCACCTGATCGTCGTGGATGTAGTCGTAGACATTGATGCCCTCGCCGGTGTAGGCGTTGGAGTCGATGAGGAACAGCGCCTCCATGAGGCTGCCGTCGGGGTTGCGGACCTCGATCAGCTGGTTATTGCGCCCCGTGACGTCCGGCTGGACGTAGGGGTACAGCAGATTGCCGGAGGTCTTGTAGGACAGGG
>SVKN01000004.1 GCA_015068445.1 Oscillospiraceae bacterium
CGACAACGAAAACGGCGACTCCAAGACCTACCCGATCCCCTCCAACGTGCCTCTGAAGGTGGCCGACGGCGACGTGATCGAGAAAGGCAAGGAGCTGACCGAGGGCCCGCTCAATCCCCATGACGTGCTGCGCACCCGCGACGTGGCCGCCGTTCACGACTATCTGATCCAGGAGGTCCAGAGGGTCTACCGTCAGCAGGGCGTCGATATCAACGACCGCCATATCGAGGTCATCGTTCGCCAGATGATGAAGAAGGTCCGCGTGGAGACTGCCGGCGACACCGAGCTGCTGCCCGGCACCGTCCTCGACCTGCTGGAGTTCGAGGCCGCCAACGAAGAGCTGGCCGCCAAGAGCCAGGCCACGGGCCTCGAGATGGAGCCCGCCACCTGCTCGCCGATGCTCATGGGCATCACCAAGGCGTCTCTGGCCACCGACAGCTTCCTGTCCGCCGCCTCCTTCCAGGAGACCACCCGCGTGCTGACCGAGGCCGCCATCAAGGGCAAGGTCGACCCGCTTCACGGCCTGAAGGAGAACGTCATCATCGGCAAGCTGATCCCCGCCGGCAGCGGCGTCAACATGTACAGCGAATCCTCCTACGAGGAAGTCGTCGATCTCGACTGAAAATAACCCGAAAACGATCCCCAAATGGCCTCTTGGAGGCCATTTGGGGATTGACTTGTTATTATTTTTATTGTATAATGTCTAACTGCAGGCATATAGGAGGAACTATGCTTTCTGAGCTTGCAAGGGGCAAAAAAGTCACCGGTCTGAAGCAGACCAAACGCGCTGTGGCAGAGGGCCGGGCCGCTGTGGTCTACATCGCGGACGACGCCGAGGAGCGCCTGCGCCGCGACCTCACCGCGCTGTGCAGCGCCCACGACGTTCCTGTCGCCGCGGTCAGCACCATGCTCACCCTGGGCCGCGCCTGCGGCATCCAGATCGGCGCCTCCTCAGCCGCCCTGCTGAGGGAATAACAAAGGCTTTACCGGGCATCGCCCGATATCATAAAGCAAAAAATAAACTTAGAAGAAGGAGGAAAACCAATGCCGACATTCAACCAGCTTGTCAGAAAGGGCAGAGAGACGTCCATCTACAAGTCGACCGCACCTGCTCTGCAGAAGGGCTACAACACCAAGAAAAAGGCCCAGATCGATCTGTCTTCTCCCCAGAAGAGAGGTGTCTGCACCACAGTCAAGACCATGACGCCCAAAAAGCCCAACTCCGCGCTGAGAAAGGTCGCCCGTGTTAAGCTGACCAACGGTATGGAAGTCTGGGGCTATATCCCCGGCGTAGGCCACAACCTGCAGGAGCACTCCGTGGTTATGGTCAGAGGCGGCCGTGTCAAGGATCTCCCCGGCGTCCGCTATCACATCATCCGCGGCACTCTGGATACCCAGGGCGTGAGCGGCCGTATGCAGGCCCGTTCCAAGTACGGCGCCAAGAGGCCCAAGGCCGGCAAGAAATAAGCCGATAGCCACAATCGCATTACCCCACTGAATAAGGAAAAAAAGTCGCAAAGCAGACGCTTGACCGACGTTTATATATATGTGTAAACGGGTCATGGCGCTGACAAAAGCATGAGTTACTTTTGAGTACCTATGAAATCATTTCTATGAAGGAGGGAAGCAAAGTGCCCAGAAGAGGAAATGTACCCGTCAGGGATGTTCTTCCGGATCCGCTTTACAACTCGAAGCTTGTGACAAAGCTCATCAACAACATCATGCTCGACGGCAAGAAGGGCGTTGCCCAGAAGATCGTCTATGATGCATTTGAAATCGTTAAGGAAAAGACCCAGAAGGATCCTGCCGAAGTCTTCCAGCAGGCCATGGAGGCTGTTATGCCCGCTCTGGAGATCAAGGCCCGCCGTGTCGGCGGCGCCACCTACCAGGTGCCTATGGAAGTCCGTCCCGAGAGACGTCAGACTCTCGGTCTGCGCTGGATCACCACCTTTGCCCGCAACAGGAACGAGCGCACCATGAAGGAGCGCCTCGCCGGCGAGATCCTCGATGCCATCAACGGCACCGGCGGCGCCGTCAAGAGGCGTGAAGATACCCACAGAATGGCTGAGGCCAACAAGGCTTTCGCCCACTTCCGTTGGTAGTCCGCGGTTCATCGTTGAGAGGAGAATGAGATGCCAAGGCAATATCCTTTGGAATTGACAAGAAACATTGGTATCATGGCTCACATAGACGCCGGTAAAACAACGACGACGGAACGTATCCTGTTTTACACCGGAGTAAACCACAAGATCGGTGAGACTCACGACGGCACCGCCACCATGGACTTCATGGAGCAGGAGCAGGAGCGCGGCATCACCATCACCTCTGCCGCCACCACGTGCGTGTGGAGGGGGAACAGGATCAACATCATCGATACGCCGGGTCACGTCGACTTCACAGTCGAGGTTGAGCGTTCGCTCCGGGTACTCGACGGTTCTGTAACGGTTCTGTGCGCCAAGGGCGGCGTCGAGCCCCAGTCTGAGACCGTCTGGCATCAGGCTGACAAGTACGGTGTTCCCAGAATGGCCTACGTCAACAAGATGGACATTATGGGCGCCGACTTCTACAGGGTCATCGACATGATGAAGGACAGGCTGAAGTGCAACGCCGTCCCCATCCAGCTGCCCATCGGGTCCGAGGATACCTTCAAGGGTATCGTGGACCTGGTCGAAATGAAGGCTTATGTTTACTATGATAACCAGGGCAAGGACATCAGAGTAGAAGAGATCCCCGAGGACCTCAGGGAGAAGGCGGAGGATTACCGCACCAACCTGCTGGAGGCCATTTCGGAGTTCGACGACGAGCTGATGATGAAGTACCTCGAGGGCGAAGAGATCCCCGAGGAGGACATCAAGAAGGCCATCCGCGCCGCCACCCTGGCGGTCAAGGTCGTGCCCGTCACCTGCGGCACGTCTTACCGCAACAAGGGCGTACAGAAGCTGCTGGACGCCATCGTCGACTATATGCCCTCGCCCCTCGACAAGAAGGCCATCGAAGGTATCGATCCCGATACCGGCGACGAGACTGCCCGTCATCCTTCGGACGACGAGCCCTTCTCGGCTCTGGCCTTCAAGATCATGACCGATCCCTATGTCGGCAAGCTCTGCTTCTTCAGAGTCTATTCCGGCAAGCTGGCCACCGGTTCCGCCGTGCTCAACTCGTCCAAGGGCAAGCGTGAGCGCATCGGCCGCATCCTTCTGATGCACGCCAACCACCGCGAGGACCTGGATATGGCCTATTCGGGCGATATCGCCGCCGCCGTCGGCCTCAAGGAGACCACCACGGGCGACACGCTGTGCGACGAGAAGGCCCCCATCATCCTGGAATCCATGGAATTCCCCGACCCCGTTATCCGCGTCGCCATCGAGCCCAAGACCAAGGCCGGTCAGGAAAAGATGGGCCTCGCCCTCGCCAAGCTGGCGGAGGAGGACCCCACCTTCAAGACCTACACCGACGAGGAGACCGGACAAACCATCATCGCCGGCATGGGCGAGCTTCATCTGGAGATCATCGTCGACCGCCTGCTGCGTGAGTTCAAGGTCGAGGCCAACGTCGGCAACCCGCAGGTGGCCTACAAGGAGACCATCCGCAAGTCCGCCGACGTCGATATGAAGTACGCCCGCCAGTCCGGCGGTAAGGGCCAGTACGGCCACGTCAAGATCATTGTGGAACCCAACGAGTCCGGCAAGGGCTATGAGTTCATCAACAAGGTCGTGGGCGGTGCCGTGCCGAAGGAATATATCCCCGCCGTTGACGCCGGTATCCAGGGCGCCATGCAGGCCGGCGTTCTGGCAGGTTATCCTGTCGTGGACGTCAAGGTCACGCTGTACGACGGCTCCTATCACGAGGTCGACTCCTCCGAGATGGCCTTCAAGATCGCCGGCTCCATGGCCTTCAAGGAGGCCATGCGCAAGGCTGATCCCGTGCTGATGGAGCCCATCATGAAGGTCTCCGTCATCGTCCCCGAAGAGTATATGGGCGACGTCATCGGCGATCTGAGCTCTCGTCGCGGTCAGATCCAGGGCATGGAAGCCCGCGGCGGCGCGCAGCAGATCAACGCCTTCGTGCCTCTGTCCGAGATGTTCGGCTACGCCACCGACATGCGTTCGCGCACCCAGGGCCGCGGCCAGTACACCATGGAACCCAGCCACTACACCGAGGTGCCCAAGAGCATCCAGGAAAAACTCACCGAAAAGCGCTAAAACAGCGCATTTCGGCAAAAGAAATGATTGCTTTTTCGGAAGCAATCGTATAAAATAAGAGATAGCTGATATTAAAGAAAAACTATTTGGTATTGGTATCATAAGGAGGAAGAACAATGGCTAAGGCTAAATTTGAAAGAACCAAACCCCATGTCAACATCGGCACCATTGGCCACGTTGACCACGGCAAGACCACCCTTACGGCCGCTATCACCAAGGTCCTCGCCTTCTCCGGCAAGGCCAAGTATGAAGCCTATGACATGATCGATAAGGCTCCCGAAGAGAGAGAGCGCGGCATCACCATCAACACCGCTCACGTTGAGTATGAGACCGAGAAGCGTCACTATGCCCACGTTGACTGCCCGGGCCATGCTGACTATATCAAGAACATGATCACCGGTGCTGCCCAGATGGACGGCGCTATCCTGGTCATCGCTGCCTCCGACGGCCCCATGGCTCAGACTCGTGAGCACATCCTGCTGGCCCGTCAGGTCGGCGTTCCCGCCATCGTTGTCTTCCTGAACAAGTGCGATCAGGTCGACGATGAGGAGCTGCTGGAGCTGGTCGAGATGGAAGTTCGTGAGCTGCTGAACACCTACGAGTTCCCCGGCGACGAAATCCCCATCATCCGCGGTTCCGCTCTGAAGGCTCTGGAGTGCACCTCCACCGATCCTTCCGATCCTGCTTACGCCTGCATCTTCGAGCTGATGGATGCTGTCGACAATTATATCCCCACCCCTGCCCGTAACGACGAGCTGCCCTTCCTGATGCCCGTCGAGGACGTCTTCACCATCACCGGCCGCGGCACCGTCGCTACCGGCCGTGTTGAGAGAGGCCGTCTGAACATGAACAACGAAGTCGAGATCGTCGGCCTGACGGATGCTCCCAGAAAGACCGTCGTCACCGGCATCGAGATGTTCCGCAAGCTGCTCGACTTCGCCGAGTCTGGCGACAACATCGGCTGCCTGCTCCGCGGCATCAACAAGACCGACGTCGAGAGAGGCCAGGTCCTGGCTAAGCCCGGCTCCATTCATCCCCACACCAAGTTCGTCGGCCAGGTTTACGTTCTGACCAAGGATGAAGGCGGCCGTCATACCCCCTTCTTCAACAACTATCGTCCTCAGTTCTACTTCCGCACCACCGACGTTACCGGCGTCATCACCCTGCCCGAGGGCGTTGAGATGTGCATGCCCGGCGACAACGTCGATATGCATGTTGAGCTGATCACCCCCATCGCCATCGAGAACGGCCTTCGCTTCGCTATCCGCGAGGGCGGCCGCACCGTTGGCTCCGGCGTCGTCATCGAGATCGACGAGTAATTAACAGCCTTATAAAAGCCCGGACCCTTGCGGTCCGGGCTTTTTTCGTTTATACTGAGGGTAACAAATCAACACGGAGGTTTCGCTATGCTTGCTCTTACCAATTGCAAAGCCGTCACGATCAGCGACGGCATTCTGGACAACGCCACGATCCTCGTGGAGGACGGCGTGATCAAGGCCGTGGAGGTGGGCGCCGAAATCCCCGCCGATGCGGAGATTATCGACCTGCAGGGCAAATGGGTCACGCCCGGCTTCATCGACGCCCACACCCATTTCTCCGCCATGGGCGAGCCCCGCGCCCGCGGCGCCGGCGATGACGGCAACGAGTCCACGAACCCCGTCACGGCTCACGTCCGCATCGTCGACGCGCTGGATCCCTTCGGCATCGCCATCCCGCAGGTCCGCGCCGCCGGCTTCACCACCTGCTATACCATGCCCGGCTCGGCCAATGTCATCGGCGGCACCGGCATCGCCTTCAAGCTCAAGGCCGGGAAGTGCATCGAGGACATCATCATTCCCGGCACCGAAATGATGAAGATGGCCCTGGGCGAGAACCCCAAGGGCGCTTACGGCTCCAAGGGCGTCATGCCCAAGACGAGGATGGGCACGGGCGCCGTCCTGCGCGAGACGCTGTTCAACGCGCGGGAATACGCCAGACAGAAGGAAGAGGCCGAGAAGGAGAACAAGCCCTTCAAGCGTGACTTCAAGCTGGAGCCTCTGGTGCCTGTCGTCAAGGGCGAGATGCGATGCCGAATCCACTGCCACCGCGCCGACGACATCATGACCGCCGTCCGCATTTCCGAGGAGTTCGGTCTCGACTTCGTCGTGGAGCACGTCACCGAGGGCTTCAAGATCGCCGATATCCTGGCGGAGAAGAAGGTCAGATGCGTGGTCGGCCCCATGCGCATGGTCCCCGCCAAGATGGAGATCTGGAACTGCACTATGGAGAACCCCGCGCTGATGGAGAAGGCCGGATGCGACATCGCCCTGACGGCCGACGCCGAGTCCGCCACCCGCTGGCTGCCCGAGGAGGTGGGCGTCGCCATGGCCTACGGCCTCAGCGAGGAGACCGCCTTCAAGGCACTGACCATCAACCCCGCCCGGTTCCTGGGCCTCGACCACCGCATGGGCACGCTGGAGGCCGGAAAGGACGCCGACCTCGCCGTCTTCGACGGCCACCCCTTCAGCAACTTCACCCGCTGCAGAGCCACGATGATCGACGGCAAGTTCGAGTTCTGCGAGCTGTAAACAACGATCAAAAAAGCGGAGGCTTTTGCCTCCGCTTTTTTCTACCAAACGAACGGGATCAGACGGTACCTGACGCGCTTCTTGTAGTCGATATAGCCTGCCAGACCGCGCTCCAGCACCTCCTCCTCGTTGCGGATGCGCCTGATCAGCAGCAGGGGATAGACGCAGAAGACCAGCAGGCAGGGGAGAGACCGCAGGATCAGCGGCATGGACAGGAACAGGATCACCGTGGCGCTGTACATCGGGTGCCGCACGATCCCGTACAGCCCCGTGTCCACCACCTTCTGCCCCTCCTGCACCTCCACGGTGCGGGACAGGTATTCGTTCTCCCGCAGCACCTCGCCGAACATGGCGTAGGCCAGCAGGAACGTCACGGTCCCCAGCATCGACGCCCATGCGGGCATCATATGCCAGTGAAAGCGGACCCCCAGCCCCGCCAACACAAAGCCCGCGATGAACATCACGCCGCTACCGAGGATCACGCCCTTCTGCTCCGTCTGCTCCTCTTTGGCGTTGAGCCTTCGACGCAGCAGCTCCGGCGCAAAGCGCATCATGACGCACCCCGCCAGCACCATGGGTACGAACAGGACGATCATCAGCCGCCGTCCCTCCGGCCACTGCAGCGTCCCCGCAGGGAGAAACAGCAGCGCGGCCATCAGCAGGATACCGGCAGCAAGCTTGACCACGGCCTGACGCAGCAGCTCCTTCGTCATAGCTTATTCCTCAAAATCGATGGGGATCAGCCCCTTGGGGAACTCCATGATACAGCCCTTTTTGGGGTTGACCACCTGGCTGATGCGCAGGTTGCCCTGCAGCGACAGCAGCATGCCGGCCTTCGCGGCGTCCAGATGACCGTGCTCCATGAGGAACCGGTGCATCTTTCGCGCCGCCTGCACCGAACAGACGTCCAGCGACGCGTCCGCTGCCGTGGTCATATAATGGGTGGGGGAGACGAGGAACGGCGTGGGCACGCTGCGGCCTTTCAGCACCGTCAGACGCACGGTCACGCGCCCCGGCGCCTCCAGCGCACAGATGACGGTCTCGCCGTCGCCCTGAACGCCGTGGAGGTCGCCCATGCTCAGCAGCGCCCCGGGGACGTTGACGGGCAGATAGAGCGTGTTTCCGGCGTTCATGTTTCGGATATCCAGATTGCCGCCATGCTCGCCCGGGGTCTGGGTGGACTCCGGCTCGCCCGCAGGCGCCGTGCCGATGACGCCGATCATGGGCTTCAAGGGGATCAGCACGCCGTCGATGTCGCCGCAGCCGTCGTGGATGGAGAAGGTGCGGCAGACGGGAGCGTCGATCTCGTAAACGCCCACGCCGGGCCGCGCCGACATGCATCCGTGGTCCGCCAGATCGATGGACAGGATCTCTACCTTCAAAACGTCCCCCGGTTCCGCGCCTTCGACGTACAGCGGTCCCGACGCCGGGTTGTTGTTCTTCATGTTGATCTTTTTGAAGTCAAAATAGTCGTGAGCGATCTCGCCGTCGTAGCAGTCCCGGCAGACGAACGTCGCCAAATCGCCGCTGCACGCCCGGGCCACAGGCGCAGCGTCCTTGTCGAAAAACACGTGGAACACAGAATCGTCCACAAGCACATGTCCCATAGCAAAACCTCCTTGGAAGTTGTTGACTGTATTGTATCACGGGTGAGCGCACAAGTCAAAAGTCAGGCGCACGGAACGCAGCCTTCCGTCCTTGCGCAGAGGACCATTCAGTGGTATAATCAATTGTAACAAGACCTGATAAGGAGGGCACCCCCTATGAAAATGGTACGACTGGGCAAGACGGAGCTGATGGTCACGAAGACGGCCTTCGGCGCGCTGCCCATCCAGCGCATTTCCAAGGCTGACGCCGTCAAGCTGGTCCGCCGGGCCTTTGACAACGGCATCAATTATTTCGACACCGCCAACGCCTACACCGACAGTGAGGAGAAGCTGGGAGAGGCCTTCGACGGCATCCGCGACAAGGTGGTCATCTCCACCAAGAGCGGCGGCAAGGACAAGGCAACGGTCGCCAAGCACATTGAGCTGTCCCTGCAGCGCCTGCACACCGACTATATCGACCTGTTCCAGTTCCATAATCCCGCGGAGCTGCCCGACATCAACGACCCCGACGGCCCCTACGCCGCCGCTCTGGAGGCCAAGGAGAAGGGCTACATCCGTCATATCGGCATCACCAACCACCGCTGGTGGGTGGCTCAGGAGGCCATAGACAGCGGCAACTTTGAGACGCTGCAGTTTCCCTTCTGCTACCTGGCCACCGACGTGGAGCTGAAGCTCCTGCGCAACGCCGAGGCGGCCGACATGGGCTTCATCGCCATGAAGGGCCTGTCCGGCGGCCTGCTGAACAACGCTGCCGCCTGCTATGCCTTCATGCAGCAGCACCCCAACGTGGTGCCCATCTGGGGCATCCAGCACGAGTGGGAGCTTGACCAGTGGCTGGAGCTGACGAAGAATGACCAGCAAATGACCGACGAGCTCAAGGAAGTCATCGAGAAGGACCGCAAGGAGCTCGTGGGCAACTTCTGCCGCAGCTGCGGCTACTGCCTGCCTTGTCCCGCCGGCATCGACATCCCTCAGTCCGCCCGTATGGCCCAGCTGCTGCGCCGCTCGCCCTATAAGCCCTACATGAGCGACGAGTGGTACGCCAAGATGCACAAGATCGAGGGCTGCCTGCACTGCAATTCCTGCTCCAGCCGCTGTCCCTACGGCCTCGACACGCCGAGCCTGCTGCAGCTGATGCTGAAGGACTACGACGAGTTCTACGCCATCCACAAGAATGACTGAGGTGTTTTGATGGATAAGGTCGTAAAATACTGCAAGAAATACCGCGACATGGGCTATACCTGCGCGGAATCGACGCTGATGGCCGCAAACGACGCCTGGGGCCTCGATCTGGACGCGAAGGAGTTCCGCATCCTCGGCGGCTTCGCGGGCGGCTACGGCCTCGGCGACACCTGCGGCGCCGTCAGCGGCGGCGTGGCCGCGCTGAGCTACAAGTATCTGGAGGTCAACGGCCATGAGAGTCCGCTGATGATGGCGAAGGTCCGGCTGTTCGTTTCCATGGTGGACGAGATGCTGGGCATGCGCAACTGCCGCGATCTGGGTCCCGTCTACCGCAATCTGGAGGAGAACTGCACGCCCACGGTCTGGGCCATCGCCGAGATCCTGGACGACGTGGAGTCCTTGGACATGAGCGACATTCCCGCCCATTCGGACTACGACCTGCGCTTCCCGCCTCCGGGCAAGCCCAACGGCCGTGAGATCGTCGATATGGACAAGCTTAAGGAGCGCTTCCGCGCGATCTACAAGGGCGAGTACAGAAAGACAAAGGCATAACGAAAACGCCCCGCAGAGACCATCTGCGGGGCGTTTTGTGTCATTTCAGTTATTCCTGCGCGCCGAAGTCGTAGGCTTCCTTGAGATATCCGCTGACGTCGAAGTCCTTGGCGGACGTGCCGTGGACCTTGAGGATGCCCTTGTCGGTCCAGTGGATGCGGTCGAGGAACACGTCGCGGAAGAACTGCTCGGCATTGTTGGTCATGTCGTCACCCTGACCGCCGGAGACGAGGATCAGCTTCATCTCCTTGCGGGGGAAGCGGCCCATGACGTACAGCGCGTACAGACGGTCGATGAACGATTTCATCTGCGCTGTGATGTGCCAGAAATAGATGGGGGAGGCGAAGACGATCATATCACAGCTCTCGATCTCGGGGTACAGAGCTTCCATGGCGTCCTTCTGGGAGCAATAGCCGTTCTTGCCGCAGCCCATGCAGTGGCGGCACGGCGCGACGGGCGTCTTGGCCAGGCTGAACTTGATCACCTCGTGACCCTTGCTGCGCGCGCCCTCGGCGAAGGCGTCAGTCAGCTGGTCGGTGTACTTGCCCACGCGGGGGCTGCCGTCTACAACGATGATTTTGGACATGTCGCGGACCTCCTTGATATTAGAAGTATAAAAGCGCGCACGGACCCGCAGGCCCGTGCGCAGTATCGGGGTGCCGATTGGCGATCCGATCGATGATAGGGGAGTGAAGTGTGATTACTTCAGCTCGCACTTGGCGCCGGCTTCTTCCAGCTTCTTGACGATCTCGTCGGCAGCAGCCTTGTCGACGTTCTCCTTGACAGGCTTGGGAGCGCCATCAACCAGCTCCTTGGCTTCCTTCAGGCCCAGGCCGGTGATCTCGCGGACGACCTTGATGACGTTGATCTTCTTGTCGCCGATCTCCTTCAGAACGACGGTGAACTCGGTCTGCTCTTCAGCAGCGGCAGCAGCGCCAGCGGCAGGACCGGCGGCGACGGCAACAGCGGCGGCGGCGGAGACGCCGAATTCTTCTTCAAGAGCCTTGACGAGCTCGGACAGCTCGAGAACGGACAGAGCCTTAACTTCTTCGATCAGCTTGGTTACGTTTTCGCTAGCCATTGTGATTTACCTCCAAATTGAATCTGATAGATTGAATTGATTTTCTTGTTTTGACTTAGGCCTCGGCGGGAGCCTCGGCGGCCTCTTCCAGAGGACCGCCGTTCTGCTTCTCGGCGATGGCGTTCAGGACGCGGGCCAGAGCGGCGATGGGCGCGTTCAGGGTGCCCAGGACGGTGGCGATCAGCTGTTCCTTGTTGGTCAGCTCGGACAGAGCCATGATGGTGGCGACGTCGACGACCTTGCCCTCGACGAAACCGCCCTTGACGGTGTAGGGGAGCTTGGGGTTGTTCTTGATGAAGTTGCCGACCATACGGCAGGGAGCGATGGGATCCTCGGTGCTGAGAGCCAGAGCCGTGGTGCCGTTCAGGATGGGATCGAGCTCGTTGAAGCCCAGCTCATCCGCGGCGCGGCGGGTCAGGGTGTTCTTGATGACAGCGTAGTGGACGTTGTTCTCCCTCATATCGGAACGGAGCTTGGTGTCCGCTTCGACGGTGATGCCCTTGTAGTCTACGAAAACGCCGGCCTTTGCATCGCGCATCTGCTGGACCATAGCGGCGACGACGGCCTGCTTTTCAGACAGAACCTTTGCGTTAGGCATGCTTGGATTTCACCTCCATATAGAATAAAAAGTGCCTCCGCATCCAAAGACGCGAAGGCACACGAAGACATTTCAGGTGCGATCCTCGGCAGGACGGCTGAGCCGTTTACGTTTCTCCTGCTGTCTTTGGACAACGGTGATATTATACCAGAAGCCTGCGCCCCTGTCAACAGGGAAGGGGCGCAGATTCGATATTTTTTAGTAAACCAGCTTGGCGGGGTTGACCTTGACGCCAGGGCCCATGGTGGAGGCGATGACGCAGGAGCGGATATACTGGCCCTTCGCAGCGGCGGGCTTGGCGCGGACGATGGCGCTCAGCAGGGCGTTGAAGTTCTCGACCAGCTTCTCCTGACCGAAGGAGACCTTGCCCAGCGGGCAGTGGATGATGTTGGTCTTGTCGAGACGATACTCGATACGGCCGGCCTTGGATTCCTTGATGGCCTTGGTGACGTCCATGGTGACGGTACCGGCCTTGGGGTTGGGCATGAGGCCCTTGGGGCCCAGCACACGGCCCAGACGGCCGACGACACCCATCATATCCGGAGTGGCGATGACGACCTCATAGTCGAACCAGTTCTCGCCCTGGATCTTCTGGACCATATCCTCAGCACCGACGTAATCGGCGCCGGCAGCCTTGGCTTCCTCAGCCTTGTCGCCCTTGGCGAAGACGAGCACGCGGATCTTCTTGCCGGTGCCGTTGGGCAGGACGATGGCGCCGCGGACCTGCTGGTCGGCGTGACGGGAGTCAACGCCCAGCTTGACGTGGACCTCGACGGTCTCGTCGAACTTGGCCTTGGCGGTCTTCAGCATGACGTCGATGGCTTCATCTGTATCGTGCAGCTTGGTGCGATCATAAAGTTTTGCGCTTTCTACGTAATTCTTTCCTCTGCGCATGATGTGTTATCCTCCTTATAGTGGTTATGCGGAATGTTCCTCCCACATTGCGGCCTGTGAGCCGCTTCTATTTGTAACAGTCGTGATCAGGCTTCAACGGTGATGCCCATGGAGCGGGCGGTGCCGGCGATCATGCTCATGGCGGCCTCGATGCTGGCGGCGTTCAGGTCGCGCATCTTCAGCTCGGCGATCTTGCGGAGCTCTTCCTTAGGCAGCTCGGCGACCTTCTGCTTGTTGGGCACGCCGCTGGCCTTGTCGAGCTTGCAGGCCTTCTTGATCAGAACGGCTGCAGGAGGGGTCTTGGTGATAAAGCTAAAGGAACGGTCAGCGTAAACGGTGATGACGACGGGGATGATCAGGTCGCCCTCATTCTTCGTTCTCTCGTTGAACTCCTTGGTGAAGGCTACGATATTGACGCCGTGCTGGCCGAGAGCCGGACCTACAGGGGGAGCCGGAGTCGCCTTGCCGGCGGGGATCTGAAGCTTGATTAAACCTACTACTTTCTGTGCCACTTTCGTTGCACCTCCTATAAAGAATGTGGTAAATGTGGGTCTTTGACCCTCCCACTTGGAACGCCTCGCTTACTTCTCCAGCGAAGCAACCTGGTTGAAATTGAGCTCGACGGGGATCTCGCGGCCGAACATGCTGATGTTGATGCGGACCGTGCCCTTGGCCAGGGAGATCTCGTCCACCACGCCGATGTTGCCGTCGAAGGGTCCGTCGATGACCTTGACGTTGTCGCCGACCTCAAAGGAGAGCTTGATCTCCATCGACTCGACGCCGAGGGACATGACCTCCTGATCGGTCAGAGGGACCGGCTTGGAGCCCGGGCCCACGAAGCTCGTGACGCCGCGGGTGTTGCGTACGATATACCAGCTCTCGTCGGTCATGTACATCTTCACGAGGACGTAACCGGGGAAGAGCTTGCGTTCGACCTCCTTGGGACCCGTATCCCGGATCTCCGTGACCGTCTCCATGGGGACGCGCACGTCGAGGATCAGATCCTGAAGGCCGCGGTTTTCAACGCTTTTCTGAATGGTTGCGGCTACCTTGTTCTCGTAGCCGGAGTATGTGTGGACCACATACCAGTTTGCGCCGTCAGACATGCTCGACACCCGATTACAGGAGCCGGACGATGGTATCCCGGACGAAACCGAAGGACACATCGAGAACGTAAACGAACAGGCTGACGATGATGGCGACCACGATAACGACGATCGTGTTGTTGATCACCTGCTTTTTCGTGGGCCAGACGATCTTCTTGCATTCGCTGCGGAAATCTCTGAACCACTTGGAGATCGACTTGCCTACGCGCGTGAAGAAACCGGGCTTTTCAGCCTGCGTCTTCTCTGCCTTCTGCGGCAGGTTCTTGTTGTTCTGCTCAGACATTTTGCACCTCGCTTCTCAGATGTGAACGGAAACTATCTGGTTTCCCTGTGTAAGGTGTGCTTCTTGCAGAAGGGGCAATACTTCTTCATCTCCAGACGATCGGGGTCGTTCTTCTTTTCCTTGACCGAATCGTAGTTCCTCTGTTTGCACTCCGTGCAGGCAAGCGTGATCTTAACTCGCATCTTTGCGGCACCTCCTTAATTTAATGTTGCCTCCCTGATCAGCGTCTATTTTTGCGCAACAAAAAAGACCTTCACAGGTATTGTCAAGTATAGCACAAGAATACCGTGAGGTCAAGCATTTTTTTACCAAAACAAAGGGGACTTTCGCGCCGATTTCCGTTATGTTATAATAAGGACAGCTCATTCACTCTATCATGGAACAGGTGATTTGTCAATATGGATTACGAACCGGTGCGGATCAACCGCAAGCTGGCCTTCGCGCTGCTGCCGCGGCGGGACGAGGACGGGAACAAGGGCACCTTCGGCTGCCTGCTGACGCTGTGCGGCAGCAGGGACATGACGGGCGCGGCAGTGATGTCGGGCATGGCGGCGCTGCGGTGCGGGCTGGGCCTGCTGGCCGTCGGCGCGGTGGCGCCCGTGCTGCAGGTGACGAAGCCCATTTTGTGGGAGGCGGTCAACCTCCCGCTGCCCGAGACGGCTGACGGCCGCATCGCCCCGGAGGCGGCGGAGCTCGCCGTGAAATACACCCGCGCGGACGCCGTTCTGGCGGGCTGCGGCATGGGCCGGGGAGCGGGCGGCAGGGCGCTGCTGACATCGCTGCTGGAGAAGGACGGACGTCCCATGGTGCTGGACGCCGACGCGCTCAACTGCCTGGCGGACGATTTCCCCGATCTGCGCGGGCGCGCCGGCGGCGTCATTATCACGCCCCACATGGGCGAGATGTCCCGCCTGACGGGGAAGACGATCGACGAGCTTCGCCGTGACCGCATGGGCAGCGCCCTTGCGTTCGCCCGGGAGAAGGGCGTCGCGGTGGTGCTCAAGGACAGCGTCACGTCCGTCGCCGCGCCGGACGGCCGCTGCTGGCAGCTGGACCGGCCCAACTCGGGCCTCGCCAAGGGCGGCAGCGGCGACGTGCTGGCCGGGTGCGTCGGGTCCTTCCTGGCCCAGGGCTGCACGCCCGAGGACGCCGCGGTGCTGGGCGCCGCGATCCACAGCGTGGCCGGCCTCCGCGCCGCCGAGCAGGTGGGCAAATACGGCATGCTGCCCCGTGACCTGCTGGACGCCATCCCACAGGTCCTCAAGGAAGCAGAGAATACAATTTAGAACAGCTGTTGTGTACTCCAACCGACGGCGCGGACTGTTTTTCGTCCGCGCCGTCAATTTCTTTTTGCGAAAGACGGCGTTATAATAAATGTATCAAAAATAACAAAGGAGTGTTCATTATGCAATACCGCAAGCTGCCCCACGGAGATGAAATGCTCAGCGTCATCGGCGTCGGCGCCGCCTATATCGGCAATTCCTCCGACAAGGAGATCGAGGAAGCCGTCCATACCGCCGTGGAGGGCGGGATCAACCTGTTCGACGTGGCCTTCGCCGAGGCGAAGCCCTTCAAGCCCTACGGCAGCGCGCTGGCCGGATGTCGTGACAAGGTCTACCTGCAGGGTCACTTCGGCCCGGATTACTCCACCGGCAAGTACGGCTGGACCATCGACCCCGAAACGGCCAAGCGCTCGGTGGCCTGGCAGTTGGAGATGCTGAAGACCGACTACCTCGACTTCGGCTTCATCCACTGCCTCGACGATATGTCCGACCTCCACGCCGTGCAGAAGAACGGCATGGTGGACTATATCGCCGAGCTGAAGAAGCAGGGCGTCGTGCGCCACATGGCGCTGTCCTCCCACACGCCCGCCCTGGTCCACGAGATGCTCGACACCGGGCTCATCGACCTCGTCATGTTCAGCATCAACCCTGCCTACGACTACAAGCAGGGCAAGTACGCCATCGGCTCCGTGGACGACCGCCAGTCCCTCTATCGCCGCTGCGAGAAGGAGGGCGTCGGCATCACGGTCATGAAGCCCTTCGGCGGCGGCCAGCTCCTCGACGCGGCCCGCTCGCCCTTCGGCAAATCCCTGACAAAGGCCCAGTGCATCAAGTATGCGCTTGACAAGCCCGGCGTCCTGGCCGTCCTGCCCGGGGCGCAGAACTCCGCGGAGGTCCGCGAGTTACTGTCCTATTTCGATACGACGGAGGAGGAGCGCGATTACTCCGTCCTCGGCACCTTCACCCCCGCCGATGCGGAGGGCAAGTGCGTCTACTGCAGCCACTGCCATCCCTGCCCCATGGGCATCCAGATCTCGCTGGTCAACAAATACTACGATCTGGCGAAGCTGGGCGACGAGCTGGCCGTGGGCCACTATAAGAAGCTGGAGACGAAGGCGAGCGCCTGCGTCCAGTGCGGCCACTGCAATTCCCGCTGCCCCTTCCACGTGGACCAGATGGCCAGAATGGCCGAGATCGCGGAATACTTCGGCGAATAAGACCGGAATATCGTACAGATTCAGCCGCCCGGCGCATCAGCGCCGGGCGATTTTTTATACGGTTTTGATGATATTCATACGCTTTTTCGTCATTTTCTCGTCTATCTGCCCGAATGAGACAGCTTTTTCTTGTAAAAGTACACAAAAATCGGGCAAACGCTCAATTCGCCTTTGATTTTTCACTTCAAAAGTGATAAAATATCGTTGGAATGATATAAATGCGATATGTACGCCCCTTTGCGGCTGAAGCCGGTGGGGCAAGAAGGAGGGCCAGTTAATGTTCAATATCGGTGATCTGGTGGTTTACGGCGGCTCCGGCATCTGCCGCGTGGAGGATATCTCCACCCTCGACATGGACGGCATCCCCAAGGATCGCGTCTATTATATCCTCAGCCCCGCGGGGCGGGGAGACAGCCGCATTTTCGCGCCTGTTGAGAACAACCGGACGGTCATGCGCAAGGTCCTTACCCGGCAGGAGGCAGACGATCTGATCGACAGCATCCCCGAGATCGAGCTGCTGCCCGCCACCGACGACAAGGGCCGCGAGGCCCTTTACCGCGAGACGATCAAAAGCTGCGACTGCCGCAGCCTCGTGCGCATCATCAAGACGCTCTACATACGCTCCCAGGCCCGCATAGAGGCGGGGAAGAAGATCTCCTCGCTGGACGAGCGGTATCTCCGTCAGGCTGAGGAGTTCCTCTATGCCGAGCTGGCCATCCCTCTGGGCGTGGCCAAGGAGGACATGAGCGCCTACATCGCACGGCAGCTGGAAAACGCCTGAGCATCAGCCCTCCGCACCGCGGAGGGTTTTTTCTTGAACCCCTTGCATTCTGCCCGTGACCGTGCTATCCTGTTAGCATTGAACAACCCAATGGAGAATCGATCTATGAAGAAAATCGCCCTTTGCCTTGCGGTCCTGCTGCTGCTCTGCGGCTGCGGCAGGACTGAGCCGGAGCCCGCCGCTACGCCCGATCCGGAGCCTGCCCCCGTGCAGGAGGAGAACTCGATCAGCTTTCTGGCCATGGATACGTATATGACCGTCCGCGCCTGGGGCGCTGACGACGATCAGCTGGGCGCGGTCCGCGACGCCGTTTATGAGTTGGACGAGCTGCTGTCCGTCACCGCGGAGACCAGCGAGATCGCCCGCCTCAACGCAGGCGACACCGTCACGCTGTCGGAGCAGACCCGCACGCTGCTGGAAAAGGCCCTCCAGCTCTGCGAAAAGACAGACGGCGCGCTGGATATCTCCCTCTATCCGGTCGTAAAGGCATGGGGCTTTACAACGTCGGAGTACCGAATCCCCCACGAGACGGAGATCAACGAGCTGCTGCAGAACGTCGGCTTCAGACGCATCGGCCTCAGCGGCAGCGGCGCGATCCTGCCCGAGGGGATGGAGATCGACCTGGGCAGCATTGCCAAGGGCTATGCCGGCGACCTGATCGCCTCCATGCTGCGGGAGGACGGGGTCACGTCGGCCATCCTCGACCTGGGCGGCAACATCCACACTGTCGGCGCGAAGCCCGACGGCTCGCCCTGGCGCGTGGGCGTCCGCGACCCGCAGAGCGACGGCTATCTGGGCGTCCTCAGCGTGGAGGACAAGGCCGTCGTCACCTCCGGCGGCTACATCCGCTATTTCGTCGGCGAGGACGGCGAGACCTACTGGCACATCATCGACCCGTCCACGGGCTACCCCGCCAAAAACGGCCTGATCTCCGTGACCATCGTCGGCGACGAGGGCGCGGTCTGTGACGGCCTGTCCACGTCGCTGTTTGTCATGGGCCTCGACAAGGCCACCGACTACTGGCGCCAAAACGGCGGCTTTGAGGCCGTTTTCATCACCGACGACGGGCAGGTGTACGTCACCGCCGGGCTGCAGGACACCTATGAGCCCCGCGGCGCTGCCTGCCGGGTGATCGGGAGCAAGTCATGAGGACCCGCAGGCTCACCTGGGACGCGCTGCTGACAGCCATCGCCCTGACGATCTTCATGATCGAGGCGCGGCTGCCCGCGCTGGCCCCGGTCCCCGGCGTCAAGCTGGGCCTTGCCAACATCGTCACGCTGTACGCCATGTTCGCCCTGGGGCCTGTGGACGCCCTGGGGATCCTGCTGGCCCGCGTGCTGCTGGGCGGCATGTTCGCCGGGCAGCTGATGACGCTGCTCTACAGCCTGTCCGGCGGCCTGCTGTGCTGGCTGCTGACGCTGTTTCTCAGAAAAGTGATGACCCATCAGCAGATCTGGCTGTGCAGCATCTTCGGCGCCGTTGCGCACAACGTGGGGCAGATCATCGCCGCCATCGCCGTGACGCGCACGCCGTCACTGATCGTCTATCTGCCGATCCTCATGGTCTCCGGCATGATCGCCGGGGCCTTCACGGGCTTCGCCGCTCAGTTCCTCATCAATCACGGCGGCCTGCCCAAGGGCACGAGACGATAAAAAAATGAATCCGAATCAGCAAGCGCGGAGCCTCGGCTCCGCGCTTTTTTTGTTGCAAATGCAGCATATAAAAAAGATTTGCAAAATATACTTGACAAATGACATCTTGTAAACTATAATTGACATGTCGAAAGGAGGGAGCTTGTGAGGAACCTGAAAATGAAGTTCCGCCGGATCGAGCTCAACATGTCGCAGACCGAGCTGGCACAGAAGGCCGGTGTGACGCGACAGACCATCGGGCTCATCGAGGCGGGGGAGTTCAATCCGTCGATCAAGCTGTGCATTGCCATCTGCCGCGCCCTGGGCGTGACGCTGGACGATTTATTCTGGGAGGAAGAGGATCATGAAGAAGCGTAACATGTTGGATGAGCGCCAGGAGCAGGCGCTGCTGAGGATCGAGCACAACGGGTTCTGGCTGCTGTGGGGCGGTCTGCTGGTCGCCATGATGGCGCAGCAGCTGCTGTGGCCCGGCGAGCCCCGCGTGATGATGGGCGAATGGGTCGTGTTCATGGCCGCCAGCCTGTACATGGTGGGCGCGTGCATGAAAAACGGCATCTGGGACCGCAGGCTCAAGGCCGACGGCAAGACGAATCTGCTGCTGTCCCTGGCGGCGGGCGTCATCTGCGCCGCGTTCGTCTTCTTCTATGTCAGAAGGCAAAGCCCGGACTTCGGCACGGCTGCCGTCGTTTCCGGCGCGATCTGCGGCGTGAGCGTGTTCCTGCTCTGCTTCGCTGCGCTGTCGCTGATGGCAAAGATCTACAAAAAGCGCACCGCGGCTCTCGAAAGCGAGCCGGACGAAGAATAACGAAGAATAACGAAGAATAACGAAGGCCCGCCGTCCCCGGACGGCGGGCTGTTTTTATATCTTGATCTGTATCTCCCCGAAATCGAAGGTCCCCGCGCCCTGGAACAGCTTGTTTTCCCGTTCCAGAGAGGCGAACGCGTCCCGGGCGGTCCGGATCAGCGCCGGAGATACGTCGAGACGATGGTGGCCCGGCAGCAGCCGCCGGACGTCCAGCGCCGCGATCCGCTTTATCGAGCGGTAAAAGGCCGCGGGATCGGTGGAGGGGTAGAAGGCGTACAGGCAGCCCGCGTAGACCAGGTCGCCGGCGTACAGATGACCACGGTCCGGCTCGTAAAAACAGCAGTGACCCGGCGAGTGGCCGGGCGTGTGAAGGACTAAGACTTTACGGTCTCCGAGGTCAAAGACGTCCCCGTTCCGGTACGTTTCCGAGGGCTTCCCCTGAAAAACGCGGTAATTTTTCTCGTCCACCCAGGGCGGCATGGGCGCAAGGTTCATCCGCACCGCGGCAGGCGGCAGGGGAAAATGACCGTCCAGCCAGCCGCGTTCCAGCTCGTGCACGGCGATGTGGTCGAAGAGCCCGTGCCCGCCGATATGGTCCGCGTGAACGTGGGTCGTCACGACCGTGACGGGCAGCTCTGTCAGCTTGTTCACCTCCGCGCGGATGTCGCAGAAGCCCAGCCCCGTGTCGATCAGCAGCGCCCGCTCCCGGCCGCAGAGGAGATAACAGTGTGTCTCCTCCCAGTGACCGTATTCGCTGATCGCTGCGGTGTCGCCGTCGATCTGCTCGACGGTGAACCAGCCGCTCATCGGTCCAGCAGCCATGCGAACGCCTTGGCCGTGCGAAGCGGCGCGTCCTTGAAATGGTTGCCCTCGTTCCATTCGAGGACCGTTTCCACGTTGGGGTCGCTCTCCAGCAGCGCATGCTGGCGGCGGATGCAGTCGCCCACGGTGGCCATGACGCGGTTCTTCGCCTTTTCCTCCCGGTCGCCCAGAGAGAGATAGACGCTCTTCGTCCGGGGACGGCCGCTTTCGGCCTTTTCGATCCAGCCGGGGAACCACACGGAGGGCGATGCGCAGGCGACGCCGGCGAAGGCGTCCGTCTCATAGCAGGCCCAAAGGGCGAAGAACGCCGCCAGCGAGTACCCGCCCAGCAGGAACGTCTCCGCGCCGCAGCCCCGCTGCAGCTGCGGGATCAGCCTGTTTTCGATGGCGGCGAGCGTCTCGGACCCGTGGCCGCCGAAGGGGACCTTGCCGAAGACGGGCGGCGCCTCCCAGGGGGACAAGTCGCCGTTCCAGTCAGTGACGGGCACGGCGCACAGCAGGAACGGCCTGTCCGTCCGCTGACGGATGGCGGCCAGCTGCTCCTCCAGCGTCGTATCCTCGCCGTGATCGATGGGCTGGATCAGGCAGACGTCGGCCGTCCGGTCGCCGGTCAGGATGATGTGGTTCAGGTCAAGCATATTCATGCCTCCTCGTTTGCATGGGGTCTGATTCTATGCTATAATCATACCATAACCAAATACTGCGTGAAAGGGGTAATCGCTATGAAATGGTTCATCGCCTCCGACCTCCACGGCTCCGCGCTATACACGAAGCAGTTGATGGACGCCTGGGAGCGGGAGAAGGCTGACCGGATGCTGCTGCTGGGCGACGTGCTGTACCACGGCCCGCGTAACGACCTGCCCGACGGCTACGCGCCCAAGGAGGTCATCGCCATGCTCAACGGCATCGGCGACAAGGTCCTGAGCATCCGCGGCAACTGCGAGGCGGAGGTGGATCAGGCGGTGCTGTCCTTCCCGGCGCTGGCGGAGTACGTGATCCTGTGCGAGGGCGGGCTGTCGATCTTCGCCACGCATGGTCACCGGTACAACAGGACGAACCCCCTGCCCATGTCGAAGGGCGCGATCCTGCTGTGCGGCCACACCCACATTCCCGCCTGGGACCGGCTGGAGGATTTCGCGTACCTCAACCCCGGCTCCGTGTCTATCCCGAAAAACGGGAGCTGGCGCGGCTATATGACGCTGGAGGGCCGCACCTTCCGCTGGAAGACCCTCGGCGGCGAAGTCATGCATGAGGAAACTTTTTGAGCATATAAGGAGGTCGATTCCATGAGAAAGGCAACCGTTCAGTGGCTGGGCCACTCCTGCTACCGCATCGAGTGCGGCGGCGCGTCTCTCGTTCTGGACCCCTACGATCATGTGCAGGGCTATCCGGAGCTTCACACGGAGGCCAACTACGTCTACTGCAGCCATAACCACGGCGACCACGGCTACGTGCAGGCCGTGGAGATCAGGCCGATGGTGGGGGAGGACCCCTTCGAGGTCCGCACCGTCAGCACCTTCCACGATGACGCCCAGGGCGCGAAGCGCGGCCCCAACCTGATCCACGTTGTAAAGGTCGGCGGCTTTACCATCGCGCATTTCGGTGATCTGGGCCACCTGCTCAGCAAGGAACAGGTGAAGGAGCTGGGCCACGTCGATCTGGCGCTGATGCCCGTCGGCGGCCACTACACCGTGGACGCCCCCACGGCGAAGCAGGTCCTCGACGCGGTGGGACCCAGGTGGATCGTGCCCATGCACTACCGCCGCGGCAGCTTGGGCTTCGACGTCATCGCGGAGCCGGAGGCGTTCACCTCCCTCTATCCCGCGGAGCAGGTCTACGAATGTGACGATGACACGCTGACGCTGTGCGACGAACTCCCGGCAGGTGTGTACGTGCTGAGCTTCAAGGGATAAGCGAACAAAAGGAAAGGCCGGAGAGCGCGAGGCTCTCCGGCCTTTTTTTCTGCAAAGGGTTATTTCCCCTCGGCCTCCAGCGTCCGCAGCAGCCTGCTGACGGCGTTCAGACCGTCGACCAGGTCCTGCCGGTCGTTGGCGTAGCCGATGCGCATGCTCTTCGGCTCCTCGAAGCAGTCGCCGGGCGTGACGAAAGCGCCGGTCTCGTCCAGCAGACGCTTGCAGAAGGTGTAGGAGTCCAGGTCGTATTCGTAATACACCAGCGCCGTGGTGCCCGCCTGGGGCTTGTGATAGTGGATGCGGGGCTCGGACTTCACCCAGTCGTCCAGGATCGCAAGGTTCTCCCGGACGATCTGGCGGTTGTGGCGCAGCAGCGTGTCGCTGTGGCTGAGGGCCACGGAAGCTAGCGCCTCGTCGAACATGCCGCAGCTGATGTGGTTGTAGTCGCGGTGGGACAGCAGAGAGGCGAGCAGGTCCCTGTCGTGGGTGGCAATCCAGCCCAGACGCAGGCCCGCCAGCGCGAAGGCCTTGGACATGCTGCTGACGGAGATGCCCTTGTCGTACAGATCGACGATGGATTCGCTCCACTCGTCGCCCTGGGTCAGGTGACGGTACACCTCGTCGCACAGGACGTAAGCGCCGCAGCCTTCGGCGATCTTCACGATCTCCCGCAGCAGCGCGCCGCTCATCAGCGCGCCCGTGGGGTTGTTGGGGTTGTTGATGCAGATCAGCTTCGTCCCCGGCGCCGCCAGCGCGCGCAGCTCGTCGAGGTCGGGCAGGTAGCCGTTTTCCTCCTTGAGGTGCATGATGTGCATGTCGGCCCCGAAGGATTCCGGGATCGAATAGAGCTGCTGATAGGTGGGCATGATGCTGATCACGCGGTCGCCCGGCTCCACCAGCGAGTAAAAGACGTGGTGGTTGGCCCCGGCCGCGCCGTGGGTCGTCACCAGCTCGTCGGGCGTCAGTGTTTTGTACAGGCGGCAGACGCCCTCCTTGAAGGAGGCCGCGCCCGTGATGTCGCCGTAAGTCAGGCGGCGGGCGGTGAACTCGCTCAGAAACGCTTGCTGATCGACGCCGCAGAGGCCGAACAGCTCGTTCATCGACACGGAGTAGACGCACGTCTCTGCGATGTTGTACTTCGCCTGCGTCTCGTAGGCGTTCATCCATTCTTCAACGGCAAAGGGTTTGATCTTCATGGGGTGCTCCTTTAGAAATTGAGGATGTCGTCGGCCAGGGTCTGCGCGTCCTCCAGCTTCGTGCACCAGCTGGTGCAGAAGCGCACGGCGCGGTGATGCTCGTCCACCTTGCCCATATCGGCAAAGGCATACTTGTCGCGGAAGGCCTCCACCATCTCGTTGGGGAGGATCGGGAACTGCTGATTCGTGGGAGAGGGGCAGAGGAAGGAGAGGCCCTTCTTCTCGCAGGCTTCGCGGATGATCGCCGCCGCCTTGTTGGCGTGACGGCCCAGCTCGTAATAAAGCCCGTCCTCGAAGAGCGTCTCGAACTGGATGCCCAGCAGACGGCCCTTGGCCAGCAGGCCGCCCTTCTGCTTGACGAAGTAGGGGAAGTCCTTCTTCAGCTCATCGTTGAGGATGACCAGCGCCTCGCCGAACAGCGCGCCGACCTTCGTGCCGCCGATGTAAAACACGTCGCACAGGTGGGCGATATCCTTGAGCGTCAAGTCCGTCCCCGGCGCCGTCAGGCCGTAGCCCATGCGCGCGCCGTCGATGAAGAGGTAAAGGTCTCTCTCTTTACAGACCTTATAAATAGCCTCCAGCTCGGTCTTTGTGTACAGCGTGCCCACCTCAGTGGGGTGGGAGATGTACACCAGCTTGGGCTGGACCATGTGGATCTGGGTTTCGTCCTCAAAATGGGCGCGCCAGGCGTCCTCCACCTGCTGCGCGGTGATCTTGCCGTTGTCGGAGGGCAATGCCAGGACCTTGTGGCCGGTGGCCTCCACGGCGCCGCTTTCGTGGACGTTGATGTGACCCGAGACCGCCGACAGCGCGCCCTGATGGGGCCGCAGCGCCGCGGAGATCACGGTCAGGTTCGTCTGGGTGCCGCCCACCAGCAGGTAGACGTCCGCGTCGGGCGTGCTGCAGGCCGCGCGGATCAGGTCCCGGGCGCGGTCGCAGTGGGGGTCGTCGCCGTACCCGGCGGTCTGCTCGAAATTGGTCTCCACAAGGCGCTCCAGAATGCGGGGATGGGCGCCCTCGTTGTAGTCGCAGTTGAAACGGATCATAGCGGTATCTCCTTCACTTCAAAACAGCCGCGCGTCACGCGCGGCTGTGTATTGTTTTAATTTAATATCCGACGACGATCCCACCGTCGAAGGCGTAGAACGTGCTCAGACCGCCCGTGGGCAGGATCGTGATGTCCTCGATGCCGGGGCAGTGCTCCAGAATCTTGCTCTTGAGTTCGATGGCCAGCTCCGGGCAGTTGCAGTGAGAGATGGTCAGCGGCTTGCCGGGACGCCCGGCCAGACGCATCTTCTCCTCCTGCCTGCGGAGGATCTCCACCAGCTTATTGATGGCGTTCTTCGTGCCGCGGGCCTTTTCGTACAGCATGATGCCGCCCGTGCCGTCGTCGCTCATGATGGGGCGCAGCTGCATGAACGTGGCGATGGAGCCGGTGATCTTGCTCATGCGGCCCGCCTTGATCAGCGAATCGAGACTCTGCAGGATGAAGAACGTCTTCATGTCGCGGATGTATTCCTTGCCCTGCGCCACGATCTCGTCGAAGGACAGACCCTGGGAGATCAGCCAGCCGATCTCCAGCGCGATGCGCGCCTCGCCGGCGCAGGCGCTTTCAGAATTGAAGACGTGCACGCGCCCGGAGCCCTTTTTCAGCTCCAGACCGGCCATGGCCGCTTGATAGGAGCCGGACAGCTCTGCGGACAGCGTGACGACGAAGGCGTCGTCGTCGCCGCTCATGGCCTCGGCATAAGCGGCGGGAGAGGGACATGCCGTTACCGGCAGGACCTTGGACGAGCGCATGGCGTTGAGCAGCCAGACGGTGTTCAGCGAGCCGTCGTCGATATAGGTACTGCCGTCGATGGTGATGCTGAGGGGGACGTTGATCACGGGGATATCGACGCCCGGATACGGCATGCTCTTCGCGTCGCAGCAGCTGTCGACGATGATCTTGAATCCCATGGTGATTCCTCCTGAGTCTGAATGTTTATTTAATGTGTTCGTAGATATTGCCGATCTTCTCGCCCAGCAGCTCCAGCTGCGCCTCGCTGAGGCCGGACACGCATACCTGCGCCAGCTCGTCCAGCAGCGCCTCGTGGAAGCTGTAGGCCACCAGCCCCGCCGGGGTCAGACGCACGGTAACGACGCGCTTGTCGTCGGGGTCGCGCTGACGCTCGATCAGATCCTTGCTCTCCAGCCGGTCGCAGGCCACGGTCAGCGTTGCCTGGGTGACGCCCAGCCTGCGGGCGATGGAGTTCATTTTCTGGCTGCCCTCGGGCCCGATCTTGTTGATGATGTGCATCTCGGACAGGGAGATGTTGATCTCCAGACCGGTCTCGATAGCGCGCTGCTCGAACTTGGCCAGCCGGGTGGGGAAGTCCAGCATAAAGTCCTTCATCATTTCTCTGGCGTCCATGAAAGCCCCCTGAAAATTAATGAGACTAAGTATTAGATATAAAAAGTATATCACGCCACGGCCCGCGGTGCAAGGGAAAAAAGCAACATTTCCGCGCGTTCACGTTACCTATGGCGCAAGTTCGCGTTTACAACCGTGTCGAAATCGGGTATGATGGAAGCGGAACGGAACAAACCCGAAAAGGAGACTCATCTATGGACTATATCAAAGTGACCGTCACCGTCCGGCAGGGCGACGTGGATCTGCTGTGCGCCCGCCTCAGCGACGTGGCGTCCGGCTTCGAGATCGACGACCCAGCCGTCATCGACGACTTCGTAAACGATAAGGAGAGCCGCTGGGACTACATCGAGGAGGGCCTCTACGACAACCCGCAGCGCGACCCCTCGGTGTCCTTCTATCTGGAGGACGGCGAAGGCTCCATGCGCACGCTGGAGCAGGCGAGGGCCGTGCTGGCGGGGCTTGCGGGCAAGTATGAGCTGACGACGGAAAAGGTGTACAGCAGCGACTGGGAGAACAACTGGAAGCAGTATTACAAGCCCTTCAAGGTGGGCGACCGCCTGTACGTCCGACCGTCCTGGGAGACCATCGACGACGATGAGGGCCGCACGGTGCTGATCATGGACCCGGCCTCCAGCTTCGGCACCGGCTCTCACGCCACCACGCGCCTGTGCATGGAGCAGCTGGACGGCCTCGACCTGGCGGGCGCGCATGTCCTCGATATGGGCTGCGGAAGCGGCATCCTGGGCTGCTGCGCCATGCTGCTGGGGGCGAAGGACCTGCTCTACTGCGACATCGACCCCAACGCCGTGCGTATCGCCGGGGAGAACATCGGGATGAACCATATCGACGCATCGCGCTGCACGCCCCTGTGCGGCGACGTCCTGTCGTCCCTGCGGGACCGCGACGCAGTGACGGCGGCGGGCCCCTTCGACGTTATCCTGGCCAACATCGTCTCCGACGTGCTGATGGGCATGTCGTCCTTTTTCAAAACGTGGCTCAGACCGGGCGGGACGCTGATCCTCTCGGGCATCATCGACGAGCGCGCGCAGGAGGTGCGCGGTCACTTCGAGCGCGTCGGATTCCGGGTGCTGACCGCGCTGCAGCGGGACGGCTGGACCATGTATTCCGTCACCTTTAAGGAGAATTAAGAAATCCCCGCGCAAAAAACCATGGACAATCGCGCTTCCCTTTGATATAATTATCAAGGTATGCTCCGCGCGTTTCCGGAACGCGGCGGAACGCTTGCGCGGTCGCCGCGCACGACAGATATGACGCGCCTGCCTTCACGCGCGGGCGCTTTGGGGTGAGTGGAAGTTGAAAAGAGAGAGAATGAAGAACAACCGCGACACGAGCCGCGAGGATTATATGTCCAACCGCGTCATGGCCGTTTTCACGGCGGCCATTGTGATGCTGCTGGGCCTGACGTACCTGTGGAACGCCTACGACGTGGGCCGCACCTTCTTTGCCGCCCAGCGGATCAACAACATCCTCATCTGGGTGTCCGCCGCCGGGCTGATCGCCTGCATCGTGTGGCTCAGCGCCGATCTGAAGCGCGGCCGCCTGCGTAATACGATCCTCAACGGCGCCATGGGCTCGCTGTTCTTCCTGGTCCTGCTGGGCTCGCTGCTGCTGGTGCGGTACAACTACATGGTGGCCCGCCGGGTGCTGTATATCATCATCCCGGGCATCGCCATCCTGCACCTGATCTACTGCAGCTATCAGCGCGAGTTCTTCGTTCTCTGTCTCACCCATTCGGCCATCCTGTTCGGGCTGTGGATCATGGCCCGCACAGCCTCCGATAAGCTGGCTCTGCTGGCCGCCATCGTCTGCCTCATCATCTGCGCCGCGGCGGTGCTGGTGTTCCTGGCTGCCTCCCGCGCGGGCGGGACGCTGCAGCTGGGCAGGGCAAGGCTCCGCGTGCTCGACAGCGACGTGTCCCGCACGGCGGCGTTCGCGGTCTACGGCGTCACGGCTCTTGCCGTCGTCGCGGCCTATATCCTCGGCGCGCCTCTCGCGTATTACATCCTCTACGCGATGGTGGCGCTGCTGGTGATGGCTGCCGTATTCTTCACGGTCAAGCTGATCTGATCAAACAGGGGCGACTGATGGGCGAAGAGCGATCTTTGCCCATTTTTTCTGCCCGGAAAGGACATCATGCGCAATTCGATCGTTACCAGGACCATGGCGCTGGCGCTGGTCCTTTGCTGCCTGCTGCCGGTGCCGGCCGCAGCCGCCCGCGCCGTTTTCGACAACGAGCTCGAAGCCGCCGCGGAGTTCGCCGCTCGGCTGGAGCAGGGGGAGACGCGGTTGGACGTCTCCGTCCCCGCGGGCTTTGACTATACGCTGTGCTACCGCTATCTGTCCATGATCTGCCGGGACGCCTACGTCTTCGAGTACGTTCCCTCGCTGGTGGCGCCCTATATGAAGGTCATTTACAACGACGCCGCCAAGCACGACGAGGCCGAGCGCGAGGCCGCACGGCTGGCGTCGGAGCTGATCGACGGCGCCATGAGTCCCCGGGAGAAGTACGCCGCCGTCTACGGGTATCTGACGGACACCTGCACCTACGACCACCGCGCCGCCCTCAACCAGTCCGCGGAGATCGGCGACGCCTTCTCGGCCTACGGCGCGCTGATCGGGCACGAGGCCGTCTGCGACGGCCTCAGCGCCGCCTTCGCCATGATCTGCCGCCGCGCGGGCCTGCCCTGCGTCTACGTGGCCAGCCCCGAAATGAACCATTCCTGGAACGCCGTGCTGTACAAGGGCGAGGTGCGCTACATCGACCTGACGTACGCCATCACCGGCGGCGACGCCGACCGGTATTTCTTGGTGGACGAGGGCACGCTGCTGCAGGATCACACCTGGGACCGCGACATGGTGACGCGCCTGGCGGACGCGCTGTGGGACGACCGGTTCCTCAGCGCCTATTCGCTCAATCAGCTGGGCGGTCTGTTCCGCGGCAGCGACAAGGGCTGGGAGCTCGACCGCGCGCCCACCCGCGTGGAGGCGGCTATCATGCTGGTGCGCTTCCTGGGTCTGGAGAGAGAGGCCATGGCGCTGACGGAGACCACCTATCCCTTCGAGGACGTCAACCCCCTGCTGGGGCAGTACGTGGAGCTGCTGTACCGCCTGGGCCTGACCAACGGCACCTCCGATCTGACGTTCTCGCCCAACCGTGAGATCAGTCTCAACGAGTATATGACCTTCATGCTGCGCGCGCTGGAATACTCCGAGGAGAGGGACCAGTTCGCCTGGGAGAGCGCCGCGGAGGACGCGCTGGGGCTGGGCGTGCTCAGTCAGTCTCAGTACGACCGCCTGACGTCCGGCGGCTTCGACCGCGGGCTGATGGCCTACGTCAGCCTGCTGACGCTGACGGCCGAGGACCCCATGGGCGTGCCCCTGTGGGAGCGCCTGTGCGATGACGGCGTCCTCGACAGAAAAATTGTTGAGGATATCCTGTTTTGACTCTTGACAAAGAAATAGGACTTTGCTATAATCTAAGTCGCCCCTGAAAAACGGGGGCGGAAATGGCGGCATAGCTCAGCTGGCTAGAGCATCCGGTTCATACCCGGCAGGTCGTAGGTTCAAATCCCACTGCCGCTACCATTTCGGCCCGTTGGTCAAGCGGTTAAGACACCGCCCTTTCACGGCGGAAACATGGGTTCGATTCCCGTACGGGTCACCAACGAAGCAAGGGTCATCGGGCCCTTGTTTCGCTATAGGAGGAGACATAGCTCAGCTGGTTAGAGCGTTCGCCTCACACGCGAGAGGTCATGGGTTCGAGCCCCTTTGTCTCCACCAAGAAGGCCGTGGTCTGCGAGAGCAGTAACCACGGCCTTTTCCTTTTGTGGAGCGGCTTGACGGGCTTTTCGCCTATCCGCTGCATTGGATTTTTTACCCGCTTGAATGTACCGAAAATATCACACGCGAACGACTATGCATCACGAAATGCAACACGGAATCAGGGCTTTGACGCCAGCAGGGCGGCCGTGCGGGCAGAGAGGGCGGCGGCAAACTGGCGCTTGCTGTCGGGGAAGGTGTGCTGGTAAACGCGGTCGATCATGGCTGTGGAGCTGTGCCCCATCAGTTCCGCCATGTAGCGGGGCGGGACGCCCAGAAGCAGACCGACGGAGGCATAGTAATGCCGCAAATCATGGAAGCGGAAGGACGGGATTTTGAGCCGTTTCAGGATATGGGGCCAGCGCTGGGAGATCGCGCTGTGGGTGAGCTCGGTGACGTGATCGCCGGGACAGCGGGCGAGGATCAGATCGGTGAGGCTCTTGTCGCAGGTGATCTCACGATATCCGGCGTAAGACTTGGGCTGCTTGAGCGTCATGCCGTTCTCGCCTGGGACGAGGGCCTTGTTGATGCGGATCGTGCCGGGGGAGACGTCGGTACGCGGATCGAGGGCGCAAATCTCACTGAGGCGCAGGCCGCACTGTGACGCCAGCAGGAACGGAATCTCCATGGGCCCGTCTTTGACGTCGGCGTAGATCCGCTTGATCTCGTCCTCGGTGGGTACGCGGATATCCGGGCGCTTTTTGGCCGGCAGCGTCAAATCGACGTCCAGCCGGGGCGCGAACATATTTAGTGTGGCGGTGAGGAGGCCGGCGATATTGCGGACGGTCTTGGGGCTGACGGACTCGGCCTCCTTGGTGACGGCGGTCTGCAGCAGCTCCGGCGTCAGAGCGGTGAGCGGTGTCGCCGCGATCGACCGCAGGTGGTTTTTGGCAATGCTCCGGTAGGCGGGCAGCGTGGACGGGGACAGAACGGCGGCCTTACTGTCGATATAGGCGTCAAGGGCCTGCTGCAGCGTCTTGACAGAATCGCGGGCCGGCGCCTCCTGCGGGTCCATGGCGTACTCGGCGGCGAGCTTCTCGGCCGTGCGCTTGTCCGGGCCGGTGAATGACTTATAGACGCGCTTTCCGTCCTTCTTACCGACGTACAGCTGCACGCGCCAGGAGCCGGAGGGGAGCTTGCGGGCGTTGGGCATGGGATCACATCCTTTCGGAATCCAAACACGGGGTATTTGCACCGTCAAGAAAGGATGATATAATAAAGGCACGGAATGAGCCTCCACTCTTTCGTTACCTTTCTTCTTGACGGTTTGGGGAAACCATCAGACGGGGAGAGCCCGCAGCGTTGACGCCGCTGCGGGCTTTTTCTATTTGTACTGGGGATCACGGCCGGTGCGGGCGTCATAATAGCCGACCTTATAACCTTCTTCGTAGCCATCGTCAAAGGCATAAAGATTCGCGGCTTCAAGCCCTCGCTCGTGGCCCTCGTCGTAGCCTGCATCGAAGCCCGCTTCGTAGCCGACGCTGTAAGCGAGCTCGCGGACGTCGTTGACAGTCTGACGCTGTAGGAAGCCGTAGACGACCATAAGCACGAGCATAGCCAGGACGATCAGCCAGGGGCGCAGCTCGGGATCATCGTGCATAGGATCACTCCAATCCTCAAAATAATAGCAGGTCCAGTGTCCTTTTGTGGGGATAGTTGGCAAGCATACATGCAGAAAAAATGTTGTGCAGCGCGTCAATGGACGCGACCGGAAAGGTGCTGTATGATAAAACTACCCCAAACAAGAACGGACGTTCTAAAAACAGGAGGAGAGAGAACATGCGAATGGATGTTAAGGAAATCGCCGCGAGGATCGCGGCAAGCCCGGACCGCGCTGAGATCGAAGCGGCGCTGGAGGAGCTTTACGGGGAGCGGGATATCCGGCTGGTGGGGGACGAGACGCTGAGGACCTTTGTCCGGTTGGTCCTGCCGGAGCTGAGCCCCGGGACCTTCGGGAAGGGGCGGGAGCATGGCAAGCCCTGACCGCAGGTGGTATATCGCCGAGCTGCTGCGCATCCTGACGGAGGCGGATGACGAGGCGGTGGCCCGAATATGGCGCTTCGCCGAAGCGCTGACAACCAAATAGCAAGAAGGCCGGCCCTGATCTATTCGGGGTCGGCCTTCTTTTCTTCGTCGGCCAGCTTGCGGGCCATGTTGGCCAGCAGCTCCCACTCGGATTCATCCAGGCGGGCCAGGGTGGCGACGAGCCGCTTCTTAAAGCTGTCTGGCCGGTCGCGGAGGACAGAGGCCAGGAAGTCCGTGATCTCGTCCTCGCGGTCCTTCGGGGCGAGCATGGGGCCCTCGCCGGTGCGCAGCCAGGTCTCGGAGACGCCATAGACGCGGCAGATATCCGCGATCGTGCGGTCACTGAGAGAGCGCACGCCCCTTTCGTAATTAGCTATCGTTGACCGGACAATGTTCAGCGGCGTTCCGAACTCCTCCTGTGTAAGACCGAGGGAATCACGGAGCCTTTTAATTCTTTCGTTCATGTGGGACCTCCTTTCACTGTCATTATAGCGATGGAGGCGGAAGGTGTCAAGACAAAAATGTCACGGAGCAACGATGAACTATTGACAATCGTCACGAAGCATACTATAATAGTCACGACGAAACCTATTGAAGGGCCCTGTGGCAGGGGGGAGGTTGGACCGGATGGGGCGATGCCCCGCCCCACCCTTTCCGTCGCGGATGATAGTTCTCACCTTGCTGCAAAGGAGCAGGCCCGCCGGCGCGGGGGAGCTGCTCTTTCGGGGCACCGTTCTATGGCAAGGTTGCTGCGCCTTGTCCGTGGCGCTGCACTACTGCAGCTCTGTGGCAGCGGTTACCGAGAACCCAGGAAGAGGTTCATAAGGGCTTTGAAGACCTTCTTCATCAGCCCCACCTCCTTCCCGCCATATGGCCCTTACAGCATACCATGAAGCAGATCATTTAATCAATAGAGGAGGTGCACCATGAGCGAGAAAGCGAAAGAGACCCTGGACAAGATGGCGCAGGCGCTGAACGAGCTGAGCCCGGAGAAGCTGGAATACTTCTCCGGCTTTGCCGACGGCGTGGCGGCCGTGACCGTGAAGGCGGAGATCATCCCGCCGGAGAAGAAGGAGACGCCGCGAGAGAAGGAGGCTTAATCATGCCGAAGGTTTACCTGACCGAGGCGCAGAAGCGGGACGACGATTTCCGGAAGCTGGTGGCCGTAGGGCTGGCGAGCTCCGGCGTCAGGACGCAGAAGGCGCTGAGCGAGAAGATGAACATGAAGCCGAGCACCATGAGTGCGAAGCTCAAAAAGCCGGACAACTTCCGGCGGGACGAGCTGCGGGCCCTTTGCCGGGTGCTGCGGATCGATCCGGCCGAGATGGGCCGGGTGCTGTAAAGAGGGAGGCATATATGCTTAAGTTCGAGATCAATGACAAGCACGGCGGGAGGATGGACGCCTACGGCAGCCCGCAGGACCTTGTGGAAGACATGCTGCGGGCCATCAACTGGCTGTACTGTGAGTTTGAGGACATGGAGCCTGGCTTGGGCGATTACCTGCGGGGTATCCTGGGCGCGGCTGTGGAGGACGACGAGTACCCCTGCTGGACGAACGACCAGGACCGGCAGGGCGTGCGGATCGACCTGCCGGAGCGGGAGGACTGAGGATGCGCAACCATGTTTGCCTGTGCCGGAAGGCGCTGGGCTGGAGCCAGGAGACGCTGGGACAGCTGGCGGGCGTGTCGAAGTATTACATCGGCCAGATCGAGCGCGGGATATCCAGACCGTCTTATGATACGGCGGACGAGCTGAGCGACCTGCTGATGGTGCCCATGGAGGTGCTTTTCCCGACGGGGGAGCCGATCCATCCGAACGTAGAGGAGGCGCTGGTGATGGCGTTCCTGGCCGAGGGCCTGCGGGCCCGGCTGAGCCCGGAGCACCAGCGGGAGCTGAAGCGGCTGTATGCCGATATCCGGGGGAAGAAGCTATGAGGAAGAAGCCGAGCCCCAAGGAGTGCAAGGTGTGCGAGTGGCGGGTGCGGCGGTCTACCCACGGCGGCGATCCGCTGTGCAATCTGCTGGCGCGGACGGGCATCTGCCGGGTAAAGGAGCCGGAGCTGGTGGACGAGAACGGCGGCTGCAGGTGGTTCCGGCGTGACCTGACAATGGACGGCGGTGCCAAGGCGCCGGGGCGCCGGCGGTCCGTGCCGGTGGCGCAGATCGACCGGGAGGGCGAGGTCATGACGATCTATCCCTCGGCGCCGGAAGCGGCCAAGGCGACGGGCCTGAGCCTGATCACGGTGTACAATGCCGTGCACTGGCAAAAGCGCGAGGCGGCGGGGGACGTTTTCTCCGGCCGGCCGGGGCGGAAGGGCTTTACCTTCCGCTACATCAACGATGCGACGATCAAGGAGGCGTTGACGAGATATGACAAAGGACGTAACGACAGCCGTCTGCAGACGGTGTAAGCGGCGCTGGAACATCAGCAGGCTGCGCAAGGTGCCGCTGAGCGGCTATATCTGCCCGGAGTGCGCCGACGCCGAGCGCCGGCAGCAGCAGGCGCTGGAGCGCCGGACGGCGAAGAAGATCGCCGTGGCCTGCGCCATGGCTTTTGTGGCCGTGCTGCTGACCATGTGGGCGCGGGCGCAGGCTGTGGCGTGGCGCGGCAATACGGCATGGGGCGGCGAGGCGCTGGTGCCGGTGTATGTGATCGCGGCGTGGCCGGTGTGGAGGACGTTGAGGGACTGGGCGAGATCATGCCGCGAAGACTTACACATCTGAGCCTTTTCTCCGGGATCGGGGGCCTTGATCTCGCCGCTGAGATGGCCGGGTTTGAGACAGTCGGACAGTGTGAGTGGGCAGACTTCCCGACAAAAGTGCTGGAGAAGCACTGGCCGGACGTGCCGCGATGGCGCGATATAAGGACATTGACAGGAGACAACTTCTATGAGCGCACAGGACTACGAACAGTTGACGTTATTTCAGGAGGTTTCCCCTGTCAGCCGTTCTCCCTCGCCGGGAAGCAGCGAGGCAAGGAAGATGACCGTTACCTCTGGCCTGAGATGCTTAGAGTTATCCGGGAGCTGCGGCCCGCTTGGGTGCTTGGCGAGAATGTGCCTGGGATCGTCAATCTGGCACTCGACACGGTGTTGGCTGACATGGAAAACGAGGGCTACGCCGTCCAAGCGTTCCTTGTACCGGCTTGCGGTGTCGACGCCCCGCACAGACGGGAGCGATGCTTTATTCTGGCCAACGCCGTCAACAGGGGCGGCGCTCTGCGGCGGGACGGGCAACTGGAAGACGCTGAAAGCGATGGAGCGCAGGGGCCTGATAACAGAGGCCGAGCGGAAGGAGCTGTCCAAGGGCAACGGCGGCAAGACGAATCCGGCCCTGCTGGAGTGGTTGATGGGCTACGAGCAGGCGTTCACGCAACTGATCCCGACGCCGAGAGCAGCGGCCAGCCATGGGGGTTCGCTCGGAGCGTTCTATTCACAGACTGTTCATGTAGAGAGAGAGAGAGAGAGAGAGGCAGGGCGGACGGTACCGCCACCGCTTAGAGGAGCTGGTGGAAGTCACTCCGCTTGGGATAATTGGCCGTCTGAACCCGACGTGGATCGAGTGGTTGATGGGATACCCGACAGGGTGGACAGAGTTAGAGCGTTAGGCAATGCGGTGGTGCCGCAGCAGGCGTATCCGTTTTTTACCTGGATCGCCGAGATACTGACTGAGGAGGACGACAGATGATCTACACGACGATCCTCGGCGCGGACTATTACGACGCCGAGCGGGACTGGCTGACCCCGCCGAGGGAGCGGGACGAGGAGGAAGAGTACGTGCCAAACCACGACGATGCGGAGGGGCCAAGATGAGCAACAAGCAGGCAAGCATTATGATGAGCATCCGACCGACATGGTGCGCGGCGATTGCGGACGGGCGGAAACACGTGGAGGTCAGACGCACATGCCCCAACCGTGTTGTGCTGCCGGTCAAGGTGCTGGTCTATTGAACCAAGGCGACAACCCCGGACGAGGAGCTGCGGCGCACTTATGGTGACCACGGTGTCCTAAACGGCAAGGTGATCGGCGAGTTTATCTGCGACGAGATCAAGCAGTATTGGCCGGAGACGCCGGACTTTGACGAGCTGGCGCGGGAGAGCCTCGTGCCACTATCTGATCTGTACGCATATATCGGTCCGAGGAGCCTGCTGCACGGGTGGCACATCAAGGACTTTAAGCTGTACGATACGCCGCATCCACTGTCTGATTACACGGTGGACGGCGTGACGAGGATTGAGCGTGCACCGCAGAGTTGGTGCTATGTGAGACGCAAGGAGGACAAAAATGAAGATCATGACTGACAAGCAGTTTCGGGAAGAAATGGAGAAGGCGATGTGGGAGCGTGACCGTTTCCGCGACATAGGCGAACGGTGCGACCGGTTGGAGAAACGGATGTGGGAGATGGAGGACAGGTTGCGCCGGTTGGAGAATGTCGGCGCTACCCCTGTCAATGACTGTGCGCTCAAGATGGAGACGACCCGGAATGGCTGATAGGATGAATAGATATGAGGCATTTATCATCGCTCTGCGTGAGTATGCGAAGGATCGTCGCCGCAGTCGTTTGACACAAAGCCTTCTTGGACAGGCCGCAGACTATATCCAAGCATTGTTTGAGGGAAGAGTGGTTCGAGGGCGTTGGATAGTAGATCGGGGCAGAGAGCACACGCAGGCGGTCTGCTCGGAATGTGGGGCTTCTTATTATTACTTCAACAAGGGGCAATATCAGATTGACAAAAGCAACTTCTGCCCCAACTGCGGCGCGGACATGAGGCCGGAGGAGCATGATGAGGCTGCTGACGAGGCGTAAGCAGATCGCGGTGGGCAAGCGCCTGGCGGCGATCTATTACATCGCCATATACGGCTTCGGGCACGACGTCCGGGGCGATATGGACAGCATCGGCAAGATCGTGGAGCACATCCACGACATTGCGATGATCACAGGCGGTGAGCGCATGGCGCGGATCGAGGTGCCCGCGCTGGTGTATCAGCTGAGGCAGATGACAGACAAGGAGGAGGACGAGCATGATCAATGAGATCGGATACGGCAGCCACGAGGAGTGGCTGGAGATCCGCCGGGGATACATCGGCGGATCGGAGGCCGGCGCGGTGCTGGGCCTCGACGAGTACAAAAGCCCGCTGACGCTGTGGGCCGAAAAGACCGGGCGCGTGCCGCCGTTTGCGGGCAACCTGACCACGACGGTGGGCTCGTACCTGGAGGAGCTGGTGGCCAAGCTGTGGTGCGACGAGACCGGGAAAAAGGTGCGGCGGAAGAACAGGGTGCTGGTCAACGACGCGTACCCCTTCGCCTGCGCGGACGTGGACCGTCTGGTCGTGGGCGAGAAGGCGCTGCTGGAGATCAAGACGACCAACAGCCTGCCCGTGATGAAGCGGGTCCGCGGCGGAGATTACCCTGAGAAGTGGTACTGCCAGATGGTGCATTACCTGGCCGTGACAGGGCTGGAGCGGGCGTATCTGGCGGTGCTGGTCAACTGCCGGGAGCTGCTGACCTTTACGCTGGAGCGCGACGAGGGCGAGATCGCGGCGCTGATGCAGGCGGAGGAGGAGTTCTGGGCGATGGTCCGGGAGGACCGGGAGCCGGCGCCGGACGGCACGAGCAGCAGCAGCGAGACCATCAGCACGCTGTTCCCGGGCGGCGAGACCGGCACGGTGGATCTGATGGGCCATGAGAGCAGCCTGCGGCGCTATGCCCAGATCAAGGGCGAGATCAAGGCGCTGGATCAGGAGCTGACCGAGATCGAGAACCGGATCAAGGTGGACATCGGCAACTGCGAGGGCGGCCAGACCGAGGGCTTTAAGGTCCTCTGGAAGCCCCAGGAGCGCAGGACGCTGGACGCGAAGCGGCTGGCGGCTGAGCATCCGGAGCTCGACATGGCGCCCTATTACAAGGTGACAGTATCCCGTCCCTTCAAGGTGACGGCCACGAATTAAGGAGGACAAGATCATGGCAATGGAGAACGCGATCCAGAAGGCCCAGGAGGCCAAGCTGGCGGAGAAGAAGGCGCCGACCATGGCGCAGTACATCAAGAGGATGGAGGGCGAGATCGCCAAGGCGCTGCCCAGCGTGCTGACGCCCGAGCGCTTTACGCGGATCACGCTGAGCGCGCTGAGCGCGAACCCGCAGCTGCAGAAGACGACGCCGCAGAGCTTTCTGGGCGCGATGATGACGGCGGCGCAGCTGGGCGTGGAGCCCAACACGCCGCTGGGGCAGGCGTACCTGATCCCCTACCGCAACAAGGGCGTGCTGGAGTGCCAGTTCCAACTGGGCTACAAGGGCCTGCTGGACCTGGCGTACCGCTCCGGCGAGATCAGCATCATCCAGGCGCACACGGTGCGCGAGAACGACGAGTTTGAGTACGAGCTGGGGCTGGAGCCCAAGCTGACGCACAAGCCGGCCACGGGCGACCGAGGCGCGCCCATCGCCTTTTACGCGATGTACCGCAAAAAGGACGGGGGCTACGGCTTTGAGGTGATGAGCATCGACGACGTGCGTGCCCATGCCAAGCGCTACAGCAAGGCGTACAGCAGCGGACCGTGGCAGACCAACTTTGAGGAGATGGCGAAAAAGACCGTGCTCAAGCGCGTGCTCAAGTACGCGCCGCTCAAGAGCGATTTTGTCCGCGGACTGAGCCAGGACGAGACGGTCAAGACCGAGCTGGCCGCGGACATGTACGAGGTGGAGGACCAGACGGACTGGCAGCAGGAGAGCGACTACGAGGTCGATCCCGCGACCGGCGAGGTTAAGATCGAGACGGAGGACAGGGACAATGCTTAACCTGGTCGCGCTGACCGGGCGCTTCGGCGCGGACCCGGAGATCAGATCGACCCAGAGCGGGACGAGCGTATGCTCGTTCCGCCTTGCCGTCGACAGGAGCTACGTGACCAAGGACCAGCAGAGGGAGACCGACTGGATCTCCTGCGTGGCGTGGCGCGGGACCGCGGATTTTATCGGCAAGTATTTCCGCAAGGGCGACATGATCGCGGTGCAGGGCCGGCTGCAGGCGAGGGAGTACGACGACAAGGACGGCAACCGGCGCTACGTGACCGAGGTGGTGGTCAGCGAGGTCAACTTCTGCGGCGGCAAGCGCGCTGAGACGGCCCAGGAGCCGCAGAAAAAGACGCTGGCATCCGCTGTGCCTCCGCTGCCTCCCGTGCCCGCTGTGGAGCCCTGGGACGGCTTTGAGGAGCTGACGTTTGACGACTTTGACGGTTTGCCGCCGGTGTAAGGAGGGATGACCAATGATCCCATGGGTGCAGGTATACAGCAATCTGCCGCAGCATCCCAAGATCGGACGCCTGGCCGACGAGCTGGGCCAGAGCAAGGACGTGGAGCAGGAGACGGTGGCTGTTGGCATCGTGGTGAGCCTGTGGACATGGGCGATACAAAACGCCTACACGGGCGATCTGAGCGGCGTGAGCGACCGTGCCATCGCCAGGGCCTGCGGTTGGCGCAAGGACGCCGGCAAGCTCGTGACGGCGCTGATCTCCGCCGGGTGGCTGGACGAGGACCGTCACATCCACGACTGGGAGGAGTACAGCGTACTGCTGCTGGCGCAGGAGGACAACCGGCGCGAGAAAACGGCGGAGCGCGTGAGACGTTACCGTAACAGGCAGCGCATCGTTACAGATGACGAGGCGTACTCTGACGACAGCGTTACAGGTAACGCAGATGATACGGAGTGTAACGCGTTACAGACACGTTACGGTAACGTTACTGATACGCCGTGTAACGCTCCTACCATACCTAACCATACCATACCTAACCTAACCAAACCAAAAGAAATAGTGAGTGGTGGTGGTGACGCGCGCGCGCGCGAGGACGATCCGCTGAAAAATGTTGACAAGGGCAACAAGGGGGCCAGGAGCAGGGACGAGGCCAAGGAGGAGATTCTGGCCAAGCTCCGCAGCGGCGACCCCAAGCGGGACGACCTGGTGCGGCGTATCCAGCTGGGCGACTGGGACGATGCGCCCGAGGCGTTACGGACCGAGATCACGCAGATCACGGCGGACGCCTTCCGGGCGTACTGTGGGCGGGCGCCCACGGACATGGACAGAGCTGCCGTGCTGCGCTTTGTGACCGAGGACGGCAGAGTGGACAGCGACCGCAGGGATCTGATGCTCTACGCCCTGGAGGCGGCCAACAAGGCCGGCAAGCCCGGACAGTGGGCGTATATCAACGGCGTGCTGGGCAAGCTGATCGCCCGCGGCGTGAGGACACTGGAGCAGGCGCAGGACTATGACGATTTCCCGTGGGCGCGGGAGCAGTAGGTGACGGCGATGCCGGAGCATTACTACCACAAGACGTGGTCGTGCCCGTTTTACCGGGGCGATGACCGCGAGGTGATCCGCTGCGAGGGCGGGAGGCTGGTCTTCCCGAGCCCCAGCGGCCTGCACCGGTACGCGCGGTGCTACTGCGCCAGCGTCAAGGGCTGGCAGCGGTGCAGCATCGCACAGGAGATCATGACACAGTATGAGCAGGAGGAGAGACATGGGGATCGATATTGCAAGGCTGGGCAAGGGAGCCCAGCAGCAGATCGAGCGCAAGCTGGGCAGGCAGAGGCCAAGGGAGAGCAAGTACAAGGCCGAGAGGACGACGATCACCACGAGCAGTGGTGAGCGCGTGACCTTTGCCTCCCAGCGGGAGGCGCGCAGGTACCGGGAGCTGGAGACCCTTTGGCGCGCCGGCGAGATCACGCAGCTCAAGTGCCAGGTGCCATTTGAGCTGGTGCCGGCGCAGACAAACGGCGACGGCAAGCGGGAGCGGCCCGTCAGATACATCGCAGATTTTACGTACCGCGACCGTGAGGGCCGTTTTGTGGTCGAGGATACAAAGGGATACCGTGACACCAAAAGCCCCGTCTACCAGCTGTTTACGGTCAAGCGCAAGCTGATGCTGGAGCGGTACGGGATCACCGTGAGGGAGGTGTGAGGGTGACGCAGTGGGAGACGATCATCGGCGGAGGCGGCAAGAGGTCTCCGCGGGACTTTTACGCGACGCCGGCAGACGTGACGGACGCGCTGCTGCGGTGGCTGCGCCAGAACATGATGCTGATGCCCGGGGACTGTGTGTGGGACCCGGCATGCGGCGACGGTGCGATGCTGCACGAGTTTGCGCGGCATGGGCTCAGGTCCGTCGGTACGGATATCCGGGAGGGGCAGGACTTTTTGCAGGCGCAGCTGCCGGTTGAGAGCGTCAGCTGGATCATCACCAATCCGCCGTTCTCGCTGGCGGAGGAGTTTATCTTCAAGGCGCAGAGCCTGGAGGTGCCGTTTGCCTATCTGCTCAAAAGCCAGTTCTGGCACGCGGGCAGGCGCAGGGACCTCTTTCGATCTGCGAGGCCGGCGATGGTGCTGCCGCTGACGTGGCGCCCGGATTTTACCGGGCGCGGCGCCTCGCTGATGGACTTTGTGTGGGTGGTCTGGTTCGGCCGACCGCTGGTCACGATCTACGAGCCGCTGACGCGGGAAAAATAAAAAAACAGCCCCGGGCGTTTGCCCGGGGCGTTGGTGCGTTATTTCGGGGGCGAAAGGCTTATTGAGCCTTTGGTATGATGAGCAGACAGAGAGGAGGCGGGGACATGCCGTCAACAGGCAATCAACACGACAACCGCGTCAAGGCGCGCGATCCGGCGACGGGACGCTTCCTGCCCGGCAACAGAAGCGGCGGGCGCAAGCGCATGGACGAGGACCTAAAGGCTGCTTTTCGGGCGGCGTGCCCGGACGCGCTGCGCGTGCTCAAGGAGATCATGCTGCGCGAGGATGCGCAGGACAGGGACCGCATCCGTGCGGCGGAGATCATCCTGGACCGCGGCTACGGCAAGCCCGTGCAGGCCGTCGATCTGGCTGCGCAGGCAGATCAGCAGGGGCAGGTGGGCGTGATCCTGATGCCGGAGGTCAAGAAGGAGGAGTAATAATGGAATGCTGGGCAGAAATTAAAGGCACCGACGGGCGATATGAGATAAGCTCCTATGGCAGAGTATGGTCAAACATTTCAAGGAAGATCCTTCGCAGTTATGTCAATAGTGCGGGATACGTGCTTATCACATTTCCGATAAACGGAGAAAAGAAAAGGAGACAAGTACACAAACTTGTGGCCGATGCGTTTATCCCGAACCCCGAAAACAAACCGCAAATAAATCACATAGATGCTGACAGGACGAACAATCATGTGGAGAATCTGGAGTGGTGTACGGCCAGCGAAAACACAAGGCACGCGTTCAAACTGGGCAGGGCGAAAAGGGCACCGCATCACGAAAAAGCCGTTGTTCGGTCAGACGGGAAAGAGTATAGAAGCATGTCAGAAGCAGCACGCGATCTTGGAGTGCCGTACTCATACATCCGAGATGTATGCAATGGGACCCAAAAGACAACGCGTGGTTATAGCTTTGTGCGGAGGGGGTGATTGCGTGAATACTCCGATTGTATGGCAGCCGCAGCCGAAACAGGCGGCGTTTATGGCTCGGCCGGAGTATGAGTAGGCCCTGTACGGCGGCGCGGCCGGCGGCGGGAAGTCTGACGCCCTGGTGATCGAGGCGCTGCGGCAGGTGGACGTGCCGCATTACAAGGGCCTGATCCTGCGCAAGACGTACCCGCAGCTGCAGGAGCTGATCGACAAGACGCTGCGGTATTACACGCAGGCGTATCCAAAAGCGCGGTACAACGGGAGCAATCACACGTGGACGTTTCCCAGCGGGGCCAAGGTAATCTTCGGCTCGCTGCAGTACGCCAAGGACCGCATCAAGTACCAGGGCCAGGCGTATGACTACATCGCCTTTGACGAGCTGACGCACTTTACGTGGGAGGAGTACAGCTATCTGTTCTCCCGCAACAGGCCCAACGGGCCGGGGACGCGGGTGTACATCCGATCCACGGCCAACCCCGGCGGGATCGGGCACGGCTGGGTCAAGGAGCGGTTCATCACGGCGGCGCCGCCGATGACGCCGGTGCGGGAGACCGTGACCTGGACGCGGCCGGACGGCGTGAGCGAGGAGCGGACGCAGGCGCGGATCTTCGTACCCTCCACGGTGTTTGACAATAAGGCTTTGCTGCAAAACGATCCGCAGTACATCCAGCGCCTGGCGTCCATGCCGGACGCAGAGCGGCGGGCGCTGCTCTACGGGGACTGGGACACTTTCTCCGGGCAGGTGTTTACGGAGTGGCGCAATGATCCCGCGCACTACCGGGACCGCGTCAACACGCACGTCATAGAGCCCTTCTTGATCCCGCCGGAGTGGACGATCTGGTGCGGGCTGGACTGGGGCTACAGCAGGCCGTTTTCTGTCGGCTGGTACGCGGTGGACGGGGAGCGGCGCATGTACCGCATCCGGGAGCTGTACGGCTGCACGGGTGAGCCCAACGTGGGCGTCAAGTGGGAGCCCGGCGAGGTGGCGCGGGCGATCCGGCGCATCGAGGCCGAGGACCCCAACCTGCGGGGCAGGACGATCCGGCGCGTGGGCGACCCGGCGATCTGGGGCAGCGACGGCACGGAGAGCATCGGTGCGCTGATGGAGCGCGAGCGCGTCTACTTTGACAAGGGCGACCACAACCGCATCGCCGGCAAGATGCAGGTGCACCACAGGCTGGCGTTTGACGAGCAGGGACACGCCATGCTGTACGTCTTTGAGACATGTAAGCATTTTATCCGCACCGTGCCGGCGCTGGTGTACGACGAGACCGACGTGGAGGATATCGACACGGACGGCGAGGACCACATCTACGACGAGACACGGTACGTCTGCATGGAAAATCCCATCGCGGCGCCGAGACGGCGGGAGCCTGTGGTGGAGCGTTTTGACCCGCTGGCGACGGAGGAGGCCACCTACTGGGACAAGTACGGATATTACCTGAGGAGGTATTGAGTTATGGCGGTATACGACATCAGACGGCCGGCGCCGGGGGTGACCGCGCCCGACCCGACCATGGACCCGGCGATGCAGGCGCTGCTGCTGACGCAGCCCGCCAGGCGAATCGGGAAAAAGGACATCCAGGAGGCCGCGGACATCCTTGCCAAGTACAAGCAGGGCAAGGCCAACCTGGAGCGCAGGATCGTGGAGGACGAGCTGTGGTGGGAGCTGCGGCACTGGGAGGCCATCGGCAGGAGCGCCGGCGCGCAGCGGATCGCCAAGTGCGACGTGTGCGAGGACGGCTGCAGCAGGGCGCTGTGGCTGGCGACCAGGGCGCAGGCCCCGGCGCCGTCGAGCGCGTGGCTGTTTAACGCGATCAGCAACAAGCACGCGGACGCCATGGACAACTACCCGACGCCCGCGGTGCTGCCGCGTGAGCAGAGCGACGAGCAGAGCGCCCACACGCTGAGCCAGGTGCTGCCGGTGATCCTGGAGTACAACGGCTACGAGGATGTGTACTCGGAGGCGTGGTGGGAAAAGCTCAAGCACGGCACGGCGGTGTACGGTGTGTTCTGGGACCCCGAGCGCGAGAACGGCCTCGGGGACATTGCGATCCGCTCGCTGGATCTGCTCAACATCTTCTGGGAGCCGGGCGTGCGGGACATCCAGGACAGCCGCAACCTGTTTATCACGGAGCTGGTGGACAACGACATCTTGGAGGCCCAGTATCCCGACCTCAAGGGCAAGATCAAGGGCGACGCGGTGGACACGGCCAAGTACATGCACGACGATACCGTGGACACCAGCGACAAGAGCACGGTGGTGGACTGGTACTACAAGACGCGGACGGCCGGTGGCAGGACCGTACTGCATTATGCCAAGTTTGTGGCCGACGAGCTGCTGTACAGCTCGGAAAACGACCCAAACTACGCGGACAGGGGCTATTACGACCACGGGCTGTATCCGGTGGTCTTTGACACGCTGTACCCCGAAAAGGGCACGCCTGTGGGCTTTGGCTACGTTGCGATCTGCAAGGACCCGCAGATGTACATCGACAGGCTGTTTGGCAGCATCCTGGACAACGCCGACGAGGCGACGAAGCGGCGCTATCTGGTGGGCGGCAACACGGGCATCAACGAGCAGGAGTTTTTGGACCGTAACCGGCGCGTGGTGCACGTGGAGGGCAGTCTGGACGAGCAGCACGTGCGGGAGATGGCATACAGCCCGCTGGGCGCGATCTACGTGCAGGTCGCCCAGATGAAGATCGACGAGATGAAGGAGACGGCCAGCAACCGCGACGTGACAAGCGGCGGCTCGACCTCCGGCGTGACGGCGGCCAGCGCCATCTCCGCGCTGCAGGAGGCGGGCAACAAGACAAGCCGCGACATGATCCGCGCCAGCTACCGGGCGTATACCCACCTGTGCGAGATGTGCATCGAGCTGATCCGCCAGTTTTACGACGAGGCGCGGTCCTTCCGCATCACGGGCGAGCTGCCGGGGCAGATGAGCTTTGTGTCGGTGAGCAATCAGGGCCTGCAGGACCAGCCCATGGGCTTCGGCGCTGGCGGCGAGCCGCTCTTCCGGCGGCCGGTGTTTGACCTCAAGGTGTCGGCCCAGAAGCGCAACCCGTTCAGCCAGATGGAGCAGAACGAGCGCGCGAAGGAGCTCTATGGCCTCGGATTCTTCGCACCGCAGCAGGCGCAGGCGGCCTTGGGTGCGCTGGAGATGATGGACTTTGAGGGCATCGACAAGGTCAAGGGCTTTGTGCAGCAGGGGCAGACGCTGTACAACATGCTGCAGCAGTATGCGACGATGGTGCAGCAGCTGACGGGCGTGCCCATGGACGGCAGTGCGCCCCAGCAGGCACAGGCCCAACCGCAGGAGCAGAGGAGCACGGGCGGCAACGCGGCGGCCGACGAGGTGATGCAGAGCAGGCAGCCGCAGAGCAGCTACGCACAGCGCCTTGTCAGGCGCAGCAGGCCGGGCGTGGAGGACTAAGGCCATGACACACATCCATCTGGTGAGGGATCACACCAAGGTGACGGTGGTGTGCCGCGGGCACGCGACCGGGAGCGTGGAGGCGTGCGCGGCGATCTCGACGCTGGTGCAGACGGCGGTGAGCTGGGCGCATACGGCGGGGGCCGTGATCTACAGCGAGGTGCTGGAGAGCGGGCACGCCGGGATCAGCTTTGACGCAGGGCCCCAGGGGATGACCGTGTTTGACCTGCTGCACGCGGGCTTTGTCAACCTACAGCACAAGTATCCGCAGCAGGTCTGGGTGCTTGCAGAAGAAATAATTTAGAAAAATATCTCGCTTTCCGCAAAAACGGGGGCGAGATTTTTTAAACCCTCAGATATGCTGTAGACGTCCTCCTGGACGACCTCCCGGATAAGCCGCCGGATCGACCGGCAGGCGCCGCGCTCGATCCGGCGCGGGAGGCGTTAAGCGGGGACGATCCCACACGGCGGGACAAGGCCGCGCAGATCGCCGGCACGGCAGGCGTTAAACGGCCGCGCATGACAGGAGGCAACATGATGCAGAGCATCTACACGCTGGAGCTGGACCTGCACCTCTTTGAGGGCGAGGGCGGCGACGGCGGCACAGGCGCGGCCGCAGAGGGCGCGCCGCAGGCCCCGGTATACACTTCCACCAGGGCAAAAAAGGGCGCTGATCTGAGCAACGTGGTGTACGGCAAGCAGACGGTGACGACCGATGCGACCGACACCCAGACTGGCGACGCCGGCCAGGAGCATAACGGAGTGCAGACGACCTCAAGCACCAAGGAGGAGCGCGAGGCCGCGTACCGCAACCTGATGCGGGGCGAGTACGCGGACCTGTACGCACGGGACATGGAGCGCACGGCGGCCCGCAAGACCAAGGAGAACACGGACCTGCACGCGAGGCTGGACGCGGTGATGCCGACGATCCAGACGCTGGCCCAGAAGTACCACGTGGATCTCAACGACCTGCCCAAAGCGATGGAGACCATCTTTGCCAGCATGGACGATGACGTGGAGTTCTGGGCCGAGGAAGCGGCCGAGCACAACATGGACGTGGACGCGTACAAGGAGTATCGGCGCATGGAGCGCCAGAACAGGGAGCTGGTGGAGCGTGAGGCCCGCCAGAGAGGCGAGAGCCAGGCGCAGCAGCAGCTCGCCCGCTGGAACAGCGAGGCGGAGCAGCTCCGGGCGAAGTTCCCGGGCTTTGACCTGCAGCGCGAGGCGCAGGACCCCAACTTCCAGGCGATGCTCCGCGCCGGCGTGCCCATGGAGCACGCATACAAGGTGCTGCACATGGACGAGATCGTCAATCAGGAGCGCATGACGACCGCGGCGGCCACAGAGGAGCGCGTGGTTGCAAACGTGCGGGCGAGAGGCGCGCGGCCCAAGGAGGCCGGCAACGCCACGTCCAGCGCGTTTGTGACCAAAAACGACGTCTCCAAGCTGACCAAGGCCGACCGCGCAGAGATCGCAAGACGCGCGGCGAGAGGAGAAAAAATCTCCTTCTGACGCCGTGCAGGGCTAAGAGAGGAGACTAATAATGCTCAACAATATCTATCTGCTGGAGCTCAATCTGGCGCTGTTTGCCGCTTATGACGGCGGCCCCAACAACAGCTACGGCATCCAGCTCAACACCAACACGACCGGCCAGCAGTCGCTGTCGGTCGAGATGAAGACCTACTACAGCGACTATCTGATCGACCTTGCCGAGCCCGAGCTGGTCCACGATCAGTTCGGCCAGAAGCATCCGATCCCGAAGAACGGCGGCAAGACCATCGAGTTCCGGCAGTACCAGACGCTGCCCGAGCTGACCACTCCGCTGGTTGAGGGCGTGACGCCCGACGGCCAGAGCCTGAGCGTCAGCAACCTGGAGGCGACCGTCAAGCAGTACGGCGGCTACGTCACCATCTCGGACATCCTGCAGCTGACGGCCATCGACAACAACGTCGTGCAGGCCACCAAGCTGATCGGCAGCCAGGCCGGCCGCTCGCTGGACACCATCACCCGCGAGGTGCTGAACGGCTCTACGCCTGCCGGTGACTACCAGGTACAGTACGCAGAGGGCCAGGTGGCCAGCCGCGCGGCGCTGTACTACACCAGCGCCAGCGACAACTGCAACCTGACCGCGGACGCGATCAGAAAGGCCGTGCGCACGCTCGAAAAGCAGAGTGCGCCCAAGATCAACGGCAAGTATGTGGGCATCATCCATCCCGACGTCAAGTATGACCTGATGGCCGATTCCAAGTGGCGCAACCCCCACGAGTACCAGGACACCACCGAGATCTACGACAACGAGATCGGCGAGCTGTACGGCGTCCGCTTTGTGGAGAGCCCCAGAGCCAAGGTGTGGGAGGGCGCAGACCTCGCCAGCGACAGCAGGACCCTGCTGATCAACCACGCCAACGGTTACAGCGGCGCGATCACCTCCGTCGCCTTTGACGGCGGCACGGTGGCGCAGAACGCCCTGGTGGGCCGCATGATCAGCATCAACGGCGTCACGGCCAAGATCACTGCCAACACGGCGAGCGCGCTGACGTTTGCCAGCACCAATTTCGGCAGCATTTCCGACAACGCCGTTATCTATCCCGGTGAGGGCGGCGCCGCCGGCGTGACCGTGTACAGCACCCTGATCATCGCGGACGACGCCTACGGCGTGACCGAGGTGACCGGCGGCGGTCTGGAGCACATCGTCAAGCAGATGGGCTCCGCCGGCACGGCTGACCCGCTGAACCAGCGCGCCACCGTCGGCTGGAAGGCCACCAAGGTGGCGGAGATCCTGGTGCCCCAGTACATGGTGCGCATCGAGACCACCGCCAGCAAGTAGCAGACAAGACAGGAGGACAACACAATGGCTACCAAGGACAAGGATAACATCGAGCAGGTCGAGCAGCCCCAGGTCGCGGAGTTGCCCGATCCCGAGGAGCTTGTGACCTTTACGGCCCCGATGATCTCGACGGGCGACCCGCATGACATCTACATGAGCGTCAACGGTGAGAACATCATGATCAAGCCCGGGGAGACCGTGAAGATCAAGCGCAAATTCTTGCTGGCATACGAGGACGGTATGCGGCAGCATATCGCGGCCGTCCGCTATCAGCAGGGACTGGTCAAGAACAGCAACAAGCCTGCGGCAGAGCTGTAGGACAACAAGCCCCGGGGGACAGGCGCCCCCGGGGCACAATTGGAGGTGAGAGGATATGCTGATTTCTGAGGCGATCAGTCTGGCGGAGCATCGGACGGGCCAGGTGGTGGAGCAGGCGCTGCAGCTGCGGTGGCTGAGTACGCTGGACGGGCAGATCGCGCTGGAGTTTTACGGCGCGGACGCCTGGACGGCCTACGGCACGGACGACCTGTCGTGTGAGCTGCTGATCCCGCTGCCGTGGGATATCGCGTACAGCTACTATATCTCGGCGCTGACGTACCACACAAACGGCGAGTATGACCGCTATGCCAACGAGTGGGCGCTGTTCGAGAGCGAGCTGGAGAAGTTCAAACGCTTCGTGCGGCGGACGAACGACCCCGTGTGCAAGTGCCTGATCTGCGGGCGTAACGGCGGGACGGACGTGACGATCCCCACGGGCTGCAACCACGGGCGGATGTGGTATCTGTCGGCGTATGCTCTGGCCTGCAAGCACGGATTCGCCGGCACGCCGGAGGAATGGCTGGACAGTCTGGTCGGGCCTCCGGGCGCGGACGGTGAGGACGGGGTGGACGGTACTGTGAGCTGGGACGAGCTGACGCCGGAGCAGCAGGCGAGCCTAAAGGGCCCGAAGGGCGACAAGGGAGACAAGGGCGATACCGGTGCAACAGGACCGGCGGGACAGAACGGAACCAACGGGACCAACGGCACAAACGGGCAGGACGGTTTCTCGCCAATTGCAAGCGTCAGCAAGGTGGGCGACACGGCGACGATCACCATCACGGACAAGATCGGCACCACCACGGCGACCGTAAAGGACGGCGTGAGCGTGGCGTACCAGCCTGCGGCGAGCCAGGTGATCTATACGTGGGCGAGAGAGCGCAGGGCGTGCGAGGGCACAGACAACCCTTCCGGCGGCATGCTGCGCCTTACGCTGGAGGACAACGGATCAGAAAGCTGGACGCTGCAGTATGCAGACAGTTTCAAGGTGGAGACCGGCTTTGTGCTGGAAAGTCCCACTTCTCATACAGGCACGTGGACGGCGGCAGACGCGCAGACGGCGCTGCGGGGCAAGTATGTGGGCAACAGCTCCAGCTCCGGCACGCAGAGCTTCAACGTGATCTACTACATCCCTGCGGACGCGGTGATCACCGGCGGAACCAACAGCGGCGCGGTGCTCAACGTGAGCAAGTGGACGAGCTACAACATCAACGACGCCGTCACAACGGTCATGTCGAGCATCGCCACGAGGACGGCGCACAGATACCCGGAGCCCTCCGGCTGGGGCATCGACGAGGACGACAGCGACGTCTTTTACACCTACATCGGCGAGGCCGTGACCACCGAGGTCATCGCCGTGCCGGTGCTGTTCTGGATCGGCACGCAGGCTGAGTATGACGCCTTGACGGCGCACGATCCCAACGTGCAGTACATCATTGTGGGGGCGACAGTATGATTTATCTCGGGCGCGATCCACATGTAGGCCGGTATGTGCACGGGAAGCAGGCGGAGCGGATATACCGCGGGAATAACCTGATATGGCCGTGCCCGACATTGCTTACAGTGCACATTACAAGCGACCTGGAGCAGACGCTCTACATAACCCAAAGCGGACCCCACAGCGTGGAAATCTTTTGGGGCGAATGGTGGAAACCGGAGGAGACATACGCGGGCGAATATATAGACGGCGTGTACTACGTGACCGCGACGCACAGCTACTCATCTACCGGAGACTATGTAATCCAGCTGACGCCGCGGAACGGCGGGACATGGACGCCCGGGGGCATGATCGATGCGGGGGAGGACAGTGCAGAGGTCAGCATCCTCGGACGAGGAGTGGCAAAAGAGGGCACGGCTGCAGCGTTGACGAGGGTACGGCTGGGTGACGGAATAACGAAGGGCCCGATGCGGAACCTGGCGTTTGCTGCCTCGACGAACCTTATGGATATCAACATCTCCCCGGCGATGACGAGTATCGGCAGGAGCCTAAACGCGCCATCAGGCGTCGCGTCTCCGTTCAGCGGGTGCGCAAGGCTTGAGAGCATCACGATCCCGGACACGGTAGACGTGATGGCTGCTCACAGTGTGCAGAACTGCCAAAAGCTCAAGTACGCAGAAATCGGAGCAAAAAGAGTGCTGTCCGCAGCATTTGCCTCTAACGAGAAGTTGGAAAAGGTGTGGATCAGGGATACGGTTGCCAGAATAGAGTATGGCTCGGTCGGCGCGACCAACCAAGGCCCCTTCGATGGCTGCCCAAGCTCATGCGTGATCTACTGTGAAAGCCCGGGGCCGAAGGCAGGCTGGGACACCGGTTGGCAATGGCGGGGCCGGAATGACCCGTTGACGGTCGTCTACAATCAGCATACGCGGCCGTGGTAGGAGGACGTATGGAGATATACAGGACGAGCGACCCGGCGGCCGCGGTGCGGCGATACCGGGAGTGCATGGCCGGACACGAGGGGCTGATCATCTGCAAAGCAGAGGGGCACTTCGTGGAGACCGGCGGGCTGGCGACGCTGGACAGGGACGCCTGCGCGCGGCTCAATATCCCGGTGGCGGAGGCGGAGTATCTTGGCGGCAGCATCGTGGTGATGCCGGGCGACCTTGACCTTTGCCGTGTCACGTGGGGCACCGTGGACTGGGCGCCTGAAATGATGGACCGCGTGGAAGCGTGGCTGCGGGCGCGAGGAATCGCCGTGACGCGAGACCGGAACGACCTGCTGGCCGACGGGAAGAAGGTAGCCAGCTGGGCGCGGGCGACGAGCTATGACGGCTGGTGCATGAGCGTGATGCACTTTTCCGTCGGGCCTATGGATTTGGAACTGGTGCGGAGCATCTGCACAAAGGAAATGATGAAGACGCCGGGAAGCCTGGGTGAGTACGGAATCACGGCGGAAGATATTCTGGCCCTGCTGGGGCCCTATGAAGACACGGCCGTGGTAACAAGGAGGAAATGACAATGGCATACGCGATCACGAAGCGGATCGTCAGGGATGACGGGACGGAGTATATCAATGCGGTGCTGGACGCCGACGCGGACCTGCAGAGTTTGACGGGCACCTACGCCCCCGGCAGCACGGCTGTGGTGGCCGACAAAGGCAAAACCTACATGGTCAACGCGTCGGGCGTCTGGAAGGTGGTGCGCGAGTAATGACGGTACGCGAGATGACAGACATGATCCGGTTGGGCGGCGGCTCCGGCGGTGGTGGCTCCGCCGGTGTGGAGATCATCGAGCTTGGCGCGCAGGCGAGCGCCATGCTGGTGCGGGCGCTTATGCGTATTGAGACGGCGCTTGCCCCGGGCAGCGCCCAGCCTGACGCCGCACTCATGTTTGAGCTGGACGGCGATTTTTCGGGGGCGCTTTCGGCGGCGATTGATGCGCTGGAAAGAGGCAAGACGCCGGTTTTCCTCGTCGAGGCAACCGAGGGGATGGATTACCCAATGAGTCTGATCCCGACCTCGGTCTCGCTCGCTCTGCCCGCGGGCATTACATTCAATACGTCGTTCAGCGATTCGATCCCGGACGGCGAGGGCGGCACAGTATATCACACATGGCTTTTTACCGTCATTGTCCTGGCCGACCAAGCGCGGCTGATTGGTAGGCGTCTTGACGCCGACTCGTATTAAGGAGGTGCGACATGGCATACGCAATCACGGCCAGCAAGTGGCTTGGAGATAAGAAATACATCGAGGCGGTGCTGGACAGTGCGTCTGATCTGGCGGCGCTGGGGGACGGGTACGCGCCCGATTCCCGCGCCATCGTGGCAGAGGGCGGCGCGGCGTATATGACCGACGCCAGCGGGCATTGGCAGGAGCTGGGCAGCCCCGGCGGGGGCGGTGTGACTCCCGCTGACAACGGCAAAGTCGTCGTCAACGGTCAGTTGACGGAGCAGACCGCGCGCACGGTGACGAGCAACGACACCTACGACACGACCGCCAACAACAGCGTGACCGTTGCCGTGCCGATACAGCAGTCCAAGAGCGTGACCATCGACGAGGCGGGCACTGTGACCATCACGCCGGACAGCGGTTACGAGGCGATGGGGGAGGTCGTGGTCACAGCAGAGGTGCCGAGCGTGTCGACGATGACCCTTTTCGCACATGTTGAAAACGGGCAGACAACCCCACATTTCGCCACGGTTGGCGTAACGTGCGGTGCTGCGCTTTTGGGGAAAACCGCGGCTATTGCCGTCGCTGACGGGGACACAACCAGCGGGACTTATGTTGTTTTTTCGATAAGCACAGGTGCTGCCACTGTTGTTTTTTGGCGAGGAACTGACGAGACTAAAATTACTGCCGCTCGTTCGTCAAGTGGATGGACAATAACAGGCGCAACAAGTCTCGATATGTATAGGGCTTCCATAGTCCTTCCGGACAGCGAGTAACGCCATGAGCTACTACAACCAGTACAACAAGTAAGGCGGTGATTTAATGCCACGTGGATTTTTGGACCTGGACGTGCAGTTTCCGCGGCTGGAGGGGATGGAGGACGACCGGGCGCGGTTTATCAGCATAGAGGACCACGAGCGGATGATGCTGGAGAACCTGCGGTACATCCTGCGCAACATCGGGCCGGACAACTTCAACCAGGCCGAAGTGATCGCGTGGCTGCTGAGCCTGGGCCTCGGCAAGGGCGGGGAGCGGTACGACATGAGCCTGGAGGCGGCGTATGAAGTGCAGACCGCGGGGCTGATCGAGCGCACGTACAGCCTTGAGAGCTTGACGGCGGAGACAATGACGGCGGCCGCGGCGCTGACGAGCGCTACGGCGACCATGGCAGCATACAGCACGAGCACGAGCGCCGCAACGGCGCAGGGGGCCATCCGAGCAACCGCCGGGAGCGTGACGGCAGTGCCGGAGATCATAGCACGGGGAGGGTAAGACATGGCAGGTGTATGGACAAACAACTGGAACAACATGAGACGGAGCATGGCGGCGGGCATAGCAAGCACTGATCTTGGCGTGGTTTACAACACATCCGGCAATGCGATATCGTCGGCAAATGTCTTCTATTCGCAGTACCCGGTTGCGGGCCCAATGAGCCCGCTACACGGCGGCAGGGGCTCGGGCGGCCAAGGGGTCGTCGGCGTGCCCTTTGGCACCAGCGACACGACGCCGGCGGTGACGAATAACTACCTGGGTGAAGCGTTTACATCCGGGTTGTCTTATGTGGACGCCGTCAATGGGACAGAGACGTATAACGCCAGCACGGGCGTTGCGACCAGAACAGACTATGTGACGGTCATGAACACGGCAGGGGAGGACAAGATCGTCCGCGAGTGGGGCATCGTTGGGCGGTTGAACGGGGCCGACGTCCTGCTGTACCGCGCGGTGCTGGACGTGCCGATCACGCTGCCGCAGTATTACAGCCTCAAGCTGACGATCACGCGGACGATGCAGCTGGAGGTGCTGGAATGATGCTGCCGGATATCCCATACAAGACGCGCACCAAAAAGGTGATGCAGACGCAGTTCGGCGGGCTGGACCGCCGGAAGGCGGCCGGGAACGGGACGATCGAGAGAATGCAAGACATGTCGAGCGACGCGTGGCCGATGATCTGCCGGCGGAAGCCGAGGACGTATTTCACAGCTCTGGAGGGCGAGCCGCGGGGGTTCTTCGCAAACGGCGGGACGATCTTTGTTGTGGACAAGACGTCGGGCGGCGCGGTCCTCAAATGCGCGAGCTACAAGCCGGACTCCGCGTGGGCCCCGTCGCTGGATATGCTGGAGACCATCGGGACGCTGCCGGGCAGTGCGGACAGCAGGCGGCATTTTGCGGCCCTGGGCGAGCGCGTGGTGATCTGGCCGGACAAGGTGATCGTCTATTATGATACGACGACGGTGCCGGTCGGCTGGAGGATGGAGAGCCTGGGCGCCGGGACGGCGCCGGGCGACCTGACGGGCGGGACCATCGGGGACGGCACCTATGCGGGCGTGCAGGCGGAGCTGAACACGCTGTACCATCCGAACGCGAGCTTCGACTGGACGACGTTGTTCAAGGAGGGCGACGGCCTGACAATCAGCGGCACGTCCGGCCGGCAGAACGACATGACCGTTGTGGTGCGGGAGATCGAAGGGAATCAGCTGCGCTTCAACGTCAACACGTTTGCGGCGGAGGAGACGCTGAGCAATGCGGTGACGGTGAAGCGGGCCGTGCCGGACCTGGACTACATCTGCTCGAACGAGAACAGGGTGTGGGGCTGCAAGGACGACACGATATGGGCCTGCAAGCCCGGAGACCCGCGCAACTGGTATGTGTTCGACGGCATATCGACGTCCAGCTGGTTTGTTCAGAGCGGCACGGCGGGCAGGTTTACGGGGTGCGTCTCTTACGGCGGCTACCCCGTTTTTTTCAAAGAGGACCAGATCATCAAGGTTTACGGCAACCGGGCGACAAATTACGAGCTTTCGACGGCGCCGCAGCCGGGCGTGATCGACGGCGCGGACAGGAGCCTGGCTGTGGTGGGTAGCGCGCTGATGTATCTGAGCAGGGACGGCTTTGTCCAGTACACGGGCAGCTATCCGCGGAAGATCGATGCGGCCCTGGACACGCGGTATGTTGACGCGGTGGGCGGAAACGACCGCATGAAGTATTATGTATCGGCAAAGCAGGCAGACGGCACGGATGAGATGCTGGTGTACGACATCCGCTACGGGTGCTGGCACCAGGAATCCGGCACGGCGGCGTACATGGCGTACAGCTACGGGCTGGTGTCGCTGATGCACACGAGCCTGGGCAATGAGGAGGCCACGTGGTGGATCGTGATCCTCGGCGACCCGGTGACGCTGCCGCCGGAATACGCGGGCACAGAGGTTCCGTATTACTGGGTAAACTACGTGGAGTTCGGCGACTGGGACATGCAGAGCTTCGACAGCAAATACCCGACAAGGGTATGGCTGAGAGTGGACGGGACGCCGGACGCGCGGCTGAGCAGCGAAGACCCGAGCATGAGCATTTTGGTGGCCGTTTCGTATGACGGCGCAGAGTTTGAGAACGCGGGGCAGTTTTTCCTGCCGGAGGCCCGAAAGAGCGCCTACCTGCCGCTGCCGATCCGGCGGTGCGATCATTTCAGGCTGCGGATAACGGGCGTGCTGGGCGCGTGGACGCTGCGGGCCATCGAAATGGAGCTGTACGCCGGGCCGGAGAGCAGAATCCCATAAGGAGGGGAGAGACATGAGCAGCGCAAGCATCAGGAAAAAGACAAAGAGCGACGCGCAGATCCGCGCGGAGAACGAGGCGAAGCGCGAGGCCGCGGGGCTGAACGACCACAAGAGGACGACGCCGCACGTGACGGAGCGGATCGACAAGCCCACGGGTGATTATGACCTCTTTGACCTTGTGGGCAAGAGCTGGGGCGGCGGCCAGAGCGGCGACACGTACATCGACCCTGTTAAGAACAGGGCGTACTACGCGCCGGAGACGCCGGCCACGGGCGTGCAGGGCGCTTCGGACGTGGGGACGGGCTACCCGGGGCTGTACCCGCAGTACGGGCCCACGGGCGGCGCGAACAACGCGCTGCCGGGGCTGACGGGGACCGGGACCGGAAACGTGCCCGGCGTGGGCGGTATGGCCGCGCCGGCGGCCGCGGGCGGCGGCAAGGACTACACGACGCTGGGCGGGCTCCAGGCACAACTCAACACGGCGCTGGATTTGCTCAACGGCCGCGGGGAGTTCCAGTACGACGTGGAGCGTCCCATGGACAACTACAACCGGGCCATGGAGCTGCAGCAGCAGCTTGAGAACCGCGAACCGTTCTCGTACAACTACCAGGACGACCCGCTGTGGGGCATGTATAAGCAGGCGTACACCCGGGAGGGCGTGCGCGCCCAGGAGGATGCGCTGGGGAAGTATGCGGCCATGACGGGCGGCATGCCGTCCTCGGCGGCCATTGCGGCGGCACAGCAGCAGCGCAACTACTACAATGCGCAGATGACGGACATGATCCCGGAGCTGCAGAAGCTCGCCTACGACATGTACGTCAAGGACTACGACATGGCCCGGAACAACATCCTCAACAGGATCGACCTGGCCAACACGGACGACAGCATGTACACCAGCGACCGGAACTTCGCCCGGAACGTGTACAGCGATTACAATAACTTGCTGTATGACAGGGCCAACATCTTCGGCGACCTGTACACGAGCCAGCGCAACTACGATTACCAGGCGGCGCGAGATGCGATCGAGGACGCACGGTACGCGGACGAGACGGCGTACAGCAGGGGCCGTGACGCGATCAATGATGAGCGGTATGACCGGGAGTGGGACTACGGTGTGAGCCAGGACGAGCTGGCGCGTCAGGACGCGCTGGCCAAGACGGCGGCGTCCATGGGCGACTTCTCGCGGTACGAGGACATGGGCATTGACGCCTCGCAGGCAAACGGGACGATGTATGCCTACGGCGACGGCGGGCAGACCTACACCATCGGCAGTGGCCGGGGCAAGTCCTTTGTTGAGAGCGCGCAGCCCGGGCAGACGATGACCGGCGGCGACGGCAGCCAGTGGCGCAAGAACGAGGACGGGTCCGTCACGATCACCAGGGGCGGGCAGACCTACACGCTGGCGGTGCCCCAGGAGCCGACCGCGGGACTCGGCGGCGAGGGCTCCATCTATACGCAGCTGGCCAACCTGGGCGCGCGGGACTATGGCACGGCCTATGAGCTGCTGCGCATGGGCGGTTTCAGCGAGACGGACAGCAACCGATACGCCAAGGCGTTCGAGGAGAGCTACGGCGGCGGGGGCAATTATTCCTCCGGCGGCGGAAACGGCGGCGGAAACGGCGGGAAGAAGTCGAGCGAGGAGACGAGCGTCAAGGAGGACAAGCCGTCCGGGAAGCTCACCGTCGGGAATAATCATACCGAGGACTGGGTGGACATCGAAGGATACGGCCGCGTGACCGGCGATCGTCTGGATCAGCTGCTTGCGAACCAAACGGTCAAGATGTACGTCGAAAACGGTAAAGTCTATTACAGGCTGGCCAAGCCCGTCAGCGGCATTGGCATCGAATAAGGGGGCTCGGCAATGAAGATAAGTGATGTTCTGAAAAAGTGGACCCCCGAAGAGGAAGAGGAGGAGACCTCGGTAAAGCGGACCGGGGTCTCCTCTGCAAACAATTCGGGCAATGTCAAAAGCAAGATGAAAGTGAGCGACGTAACCGACAAGTGGAACAGGTCGTATACCGTCGCAACCGATAAACACCGCAAGCCGGAAGAGCGGAAAACCAAGTGGACGTACACCTTCACGCAGCCGGAGGACGAGTGGCGATTCCCGGAGCCGGAGGCGCAGTCTCAGACCGGCGTGGGCGGCATGGCGCAGGGCTTTTACTGGGGCGACAACTGGACCGGCGACGGTTCCGGGCGCACGTGGTCGGCGCTGGGCGACCGCGAGATGATGACGGACAAGCAGCGCGCGCTGGCTGACAGGCTGGCGGAGTACAACACACTGTCCACGAGGCCGGACTTTAAAAAGTACAGCACCTACGACCCGAGCCTTGTCGACGACCCGCTGTACGGCGCCGTGAACGGCGACCGGCAGGCGCAGATCGCGCTGCAGAAGGAGGACCCGGAGGGCCTGCGGGCGATGATCGGCACGGACAAGAGCTTTGCCCGCCAGATGAATCCGTATGAGCTGAGCCGGTACAACTACATCCGCACGACCCGCGGCGCGGAGGCCGCGGACCAGTACCTGGAGGACATCCGCAGCGACCTGCAGAGCAGGCAGATGGACGAGAGGCTGAGCAAGGCGGAGGCGTTTGCGGACAGGCATCCCGTCGGGGCGCAGCTGCTGTCCTATGCGATGCCGAGCGAGCTGGGCATTTACGGCGCAGTCGGGGACTGGGCAAAAGGCGAAAAGCTCGATCCGAACGCCGGGTACAGGACGTGGAGCCGGATGCAGACGGCGCTGAGAAGCGCGGACAGCAGTGCGGTTGAGCGTGAGGTCAGCCTTCATTTCGGCGAGGCCGCGGGCAAGCTGGCCGGGAAGGGTTACAATCTGCTGACGAGTTACTCGGACAGTCGTATCAACCAGCTTATGTTCCCGGGAATGGAGGCGGTGCCTCTGCTGCGCATGGGCGCACAGGCGGCGTCTCACGCGCTGGATGAGGCACAGGCCCGCGGTCTGAACGACAACCGGGCGCTGGCGCTGAGCCTGATCGCCGGCGCGGCGGAAGTGGCGACAGAGCAGTATTCCCTTGAAGCGCTGCTCAATGCCGATCCCGTGAACGAGGGCATGATCAGGACGCTCTTCAAGCAGATGGCTGCGGAGGGCAGCGAGGAAATGGCCTCCGAGGCGATCAACGCGGTGGCGGATTACATGATCAGCGGCGACAAGGCCGAGGCGCGCCAGAGCTACTTCAAGCACATCAACGAGGACCACATGTCGCCGGAGAAGGCGAGGCTTGCGGTCTGCGCAGAAATCGCGGGACAGATTGTCGAGTCCGGCATCGGCGGCGCGCTGATGGGCGGCCTGGGCGGCGTTACGATCGCCGGCATGTCCGAGCTGGGCGCATATCAGACGGGCAGAGACCTGCACACGATGACCCAGAGCTACGAGGTGCCGGGCAGCAGGTTCCAGCACGCGGCAGACTGGGGCGACGTGCAGCGCGGCGTGATCACAGCGGCGCAGCAGCAGCCCGTGGGGACGCGCGCCAAGACGCTGGGAGATCAGGCACGGGCGAAGATCGACGCGGGCGGACAGCTGAGTGACCTGGAGTTCGGCCGGCTGTACACGGCCCTGGACGCCCAGCAGCAGGCGCTGCAGGAGCGCACCGACGAGCGCGTGCGCGAGAAGCTGCAGCAGCAGGGCGAGGACATCGAGCGCCAGACCCAGGACACGCTGCTGGATCTGGCCCGCGACAAGGTGGCCGAGGAGACCGGCGTGGACATGACGCAGGCGGTTGAGGAGGCCCCGGCGGAATCGCGCCAGAATGAGGCGAGAGCCGCTGAGACTGCGCAGAAGGAAACTGCCCGCGCCGAGGAGAAAACGAGCCGTAGCGAGGAGCGGAGCGAAGCGGCGGAGGTCGAGGACGAGACCGAGTTCGTGGAGCTGGGCGGCGAAGAAAACGAGGCCGCGTTTGCCGAGCTGCAGGGCGAGGAGGAGACACGGGCCGAGGCTCCGCAGACGCAGACGCAGGAACGCACCAGCCCGTCGCTGCGGACGATGAACACGCGGATGACGGAGGCATACAAGGAGGCGTTTGACCCGGCTCAGCTGGAGAAGGTGAAGAGCGCCTTCGGGGAGGCCGGGCAGAAGGCGCTGACGGACAACTACAAGGGCGAGCAGATGACGGCGCCCTACGTGCGCGGCTTTATGGCGTTTTACAACGCCGGTCTGACCGGGACGCGTGCGTCCGACGTGAGCCTCGGAGCGAGGACGCTGATCTCCACCGACACGGCGGTGCGGGCGTGGGCCGCAGGGCGGCAGGATGCGCAGGCGAAAACCGCGCAGCTCAAGGCGCAGAAGGGCAGCGTGGCCGTGGTGCAGAATCCCGGCATCGATTACTCGGACGCCAAGACGAGCGAGTGGGCCGCGAAGAACGGCGAGACGGCCAGACGGGTGAATCAGCTCACGAAGGCCCTCGGTATGAGCATGACGGTGGAGGACATCATCAGGGTCGGCAAGACCGGCGAGGCAAACGCCCAGCTGCTGAACGCGCGCCTGACGCTGTCCAACAACGCGGAGAAACGCACGGCAACGTACCGCGGCGAGAACATCAGCAATCCCGTGATGTGGACCATCGGCCACGAGGTGGGCCACCGCCTGCGCGAGCTGGCGCCGGAGGCGTTTGACGCGCTGACGAAGACCATGCCGCAGGAGGCAGTGCGGGACATCGAGTGGCAGCAGTACGCCTATGCCAAGGCCGGCGTGGACGAGAAGTTCGAGAGCGCGGCGGAGGAGGCTGCGGCCAACTACGTGGCCGACCTGCTGGAGGGCGGTCAGGTGCTGGACGAGTTTATTGACCGGCAGACGCGCGCCGGGAACAGGAACGTGCTGCAGAAGCTCGGCGACATGATCCGCAGAGTGTACCGCGACGTCAAGGCGTACCTGTCCGGCGACGAGGCCAGAGCGATCCGCCAGAGCATCAAGAAGCTGGAGGCGGCGCTGGACGCGGCGGCGGAGCAGGCGAAGAAGAACGCGAAGAACGGCGTGACCGCGGAGGCGAAGGCTACCCAGCAGGCGCTGTATCACGACGCGACGACGGCGGCCGAGGTCGAGGCGTCCGGGCCGGATTACTCTCTGGTCATGGATCAGGCGCTGCTGGACCGGCTGAACAGCGAGGACACGGTGACGGTTTACCGCGCGATGCAGCTGATCGACGGTGAGCTGTATCCGCCGATGGCGGCGAAGGTCAAGAGCGCGGACGGCAAGAAAACGCTTGTGGAGCCCACGAAGATCGGCGACTGGTACCAGGCGGACGAGCACCCGGAGCTGGTGAAGAACGGTAAGTTCGAGCTGGACAAGGGGAATGGCAGCAGTATCAATGCCGCGTACAATCCGTACTTCCACACGAGCGCGTCCCCGCTGAATGACCAGTTTTCGTCTGCCTATGATAGGCCGAATCTGGTGGTGGTGGAGGGCGTGATCCCGCGCAGCGAGCTGACGAGCGGCTACAGGGCCGAAGGCGCGAAGGACAGCGTGGGCGAGACCAGATGGCACAGCGGACCTGTGGCGTCACAGCTCAAGGGCGACAAGGCGCGGCGCGTGTTCCTGTCCAGATGGTTCCAGGCGCAGCGCATCGTGCCAGACGCGGAGGTGGCCGGGATCGTTGCGGAGACGTTGCGGGGCGAGAATATCTCGGTGCCCGAGAACGTGGTGACGCCGGGACTGAGAGACGCGCTGCGCGAAGCGGGCGTGGAGGTCGGCCCGGCACAGGCCCGGTACCGGGCCGACCTCCACGCCCGCTTCG